>JAEXTI010000520.1 GCA_023406965.1 Chloroflexota bacterium | reverse complement strand
GGCGAACGTTTCTTATCCATTTGTCTCTCAATCTCCTTTTTGTTTCATTCTTGAATACAATCCCGCGCTCAAAGCGCCAGTAACTCCCTGCATCCATTTATTCCTGCCTTCCCAACACCTCCTTTCCAGCGATTCACTCACCTACACGAAATTTCCACCCGCCCGGCAAAGCCCCAGGCAGCCCCCTGCTCAACAGGACTCTCTGCGCCCATCCTTCACCCCACCGGATGCCCGTCAAAAACCGGTGTCGGGAACCACTCGGGGCCCACAACGCCAGGTATGTTCCCCAAAACCACCAGCAGCCCCAGGCACAACCCGCACAGGCTCAAGATCCCGCCAACAACGCCCAATGCCAGCCCTGCTCCTTTGTGCCCCTTCCGGTACACCCCAACAGCGCTCGCCCACACTGCCAGACCGGCAAGGATCAGCGGCGCAAAACACAATTCAGACAGGTTCATCGCTGCCTCGCTCCTCTCTCCCGCACATCGATTTCTCCTATCGCTAAGCCCGGCAGCGACTCTTGCCGCATCCATGGCTTTTCCAAGGCCTCGATCGCCGCGCTCAACGCGGCGTACTCTGCCGCACACCTCCCCGTGTACGGGGTGACAATACCCAATTTGTGCAGATTGGCATCGAAGGCGATTTTGTGCCGCGCTTTCTTCAGCGCCTGGACGGCTAACCGTGTTTCCTTCTTCATCCTTTTCCTCCTCAACTCCCGTCTTCTTCCCCATCCTCTTCGCCTGCCGCCTGGCTATCGCGTCCCCAGGCGTGTAACAATCTGTCCATCATCCGGCTCAGGCCCTGGCACATACATTGGATTTGCCAGCACCGGCTCCATTTGCGTCACGTCGTCGCTGTAGCCCAGCTTGACCACCGCCATCTTGATCGGTATCCGCGCCAGGTAGCGCTTGTATTCCGTGTTCACAAAGCCCTTCTCGCTGCGGCCGATGTGCGCCATGACCATGTCGCGGTCTTTGGCATTCTTGGTCTGGACCACAAAAATGTTGTTGCAGGAGGATAAAATTCCTTCCGGCAATTCGGAGATCGTCTGGACCATCAGGTGCAGGAAGATGCGGTACTTGCGCCCATCCCGCCACATGGTCTGGAATATCTCGCTCACCCCGCCCCCGCTGCTGTTAGGCTGGTCCGAGGCCGCCCCACCCGAGGAAACCCCGGACAGGATTTTGTTGGCTTCCTCAAAGAAGATCTGCATGGGCGGGAATTTCATCCCCGAAAGACTCTCCCTCCGCCGGGAGACGGCATCAAAATAAAGCACGCTGGCCAGCAGACTCAGGATCGCGCTCTTGGCAAACTCGTCGCTCATCTCCGCGCCGCCCTCGATCACCGCGATCCCCCACGGATCATCTTTCGTCCCCAGTAACCCAAGGTCTTCAATCGGCAGGCTGTCTGAACCGGGCCCGTACTGCCGCGCCATCTCCCCTTCTTCGAAGGGTTCCACCCGCAGCAGCAGTCCTTCCAGGCTCGTTCGACTGGTCTGATCGTTCTTCCCCAGGCCCTCTTGGGCCTTGCGCAGGCGGCGCACCACCTCCGAAAAGCCGGCTGCCTTGCTCCGCTCCACCCACACCGCCTGCAAGTCGTTTGCGCTCAACGCACTCAACGGAGTCCCGATCTTTACCTGGGAGCCGCTCTGGTTGTATTCCGCGCGGCGCGAGAGAATGGCGTGGATCTCGGAGTCGTTCATTACCGCGTGATACCCCGGCTTCTCAGGGCAAAGCAGCACCCCGCAGTCCTGATACACATCCGTGATGGCCCGGCGCAAGAAACCCAACTGCCGGGGGCCCATGCGTCCGGCGTTGGCAAACAATTCGGCCACCAGTGAGCGATAGCGCCCGGGATCCATGCGCCTGGGCACCTGCAAGATGTTCCAGCGCAAAGGTCGCTGCGCCCCAGGGAACACCTGACGCACGTCCACCCGGTCTTCCAACCCTGCCCAGTTCAAAGCTCTCCGCCAGCCTTGGCCAAAATCCAGGATGATCGAGCGGTAATGCCATTTCAAGGTCGACTCGTAGGCCAATCGCTCGGCGCTCACGCTCTTGCCAAAACCCGTGTCCCCACAAAACGCGGTATGAAAATGGCGTTCGGGGGACAGGCACAAGGGCATCTCCGTGACCTCGGCCAGTTCGCTGGACCACTGCCTGGCCAGCACCACGTCCCCCGGCATGTTCGGGTAATAGGCAAAATCGGGCGTGCTTTCTTGCACGGTAACCGCTGTCCCCATTTCATACATCCCCGGCGCCGTGTAGGCTGCCACCTGTAAAAGCGTCAGCAGGCTGGAGTCCATGTATCCGCTCATCACTTCCGGGATCGTCTCAATGCGGGTGCTGGGCGAGAACACTCCGGCGTGGTTGATAATGTAGTTTTCTTCTTCGGGGGTCAGGTCCCGAGTCTGGACTCCAGTTAATACATCCTCTGTCCCGTGGAATGCTTCGGGGATCAGGCCCATCATGACCTGTTTTCCCTGTCTGCTGCGCGTCAGCGCGTACACGTCCGTGTAATACGCGCCTTCCTTACTGGCCCCTTCCAGCAGCCGCTGCTGGGTGCGCAAGATTTGTGTCACCAGAATGGCCGGATCAAACTGCCACTGGTAGGATTGGTTCAACGAGAAGGACGGCGCCACACCCACCGCCAGCCCGGAGGAAGCCCCTTGTCCTACCATCTGGTTCACCGAACTTCCCCGACTCGCGCTCTCCGACTGGCTCTGGGTGTCTGACTGACTCTCGGAATTCGACTGGCTGAGGGTGTCGGATTGGCTGTCGGTTGTCGCTTGAGACGTGGCCCACGCTTCCGTCCTCCCGTGCGCCGTCGAGCTGGAATGGGTAACGCTCGTGCTGACGGTTTCGGCCCGAGAAACCGTATCGGTTGTGCTGTTGGTTTCCGAGTGCATATTCCCAGACGAACTGCCCCAGGAAGAGCTTTCCCCGCCGCCGCTAACCCACCCGTGAGCCACTCCGGCGTTAAACCCGGCGTTTACCCCGGCATCCAATCCCAGGTTCAACCCTGCCTTCCCGCCGCCCGAGAAACCGACATTGACCGAGTCCGACTCGCTCCCGAAAGACGATTCACTCCCGCCGATTATGCTCGACGACGACGTTCCATCCGTCACCGCCTGACCCACCGAATGCGACTCGCCCGTGGTCACAGCATGGCCCTCTGAAACGGCCACCCCTGTGGTGGTCGTTTCAGACACGCCCACCGAGTGCGTGCTGCCTACCGTGTGCGCGACCCCAACTGTGTGGGCGGCCCCCTCTGTTTTTGCCGTACCGTCCGTGTGCGCCAAACCTTCCGAATGCGCCGTGCCTTCGCTTTCGCCGTACCCTTGCGCGGAGGAATGCATCAGGGCTCCGCTCAAAACCGCCGGCAGGCTGATCCCAAACGAGGCCCCCCGCACGCCGCTCTGCCAGGCCGCCCAGGTGCTGGTTTGCTCGGCCAGCCCCACCAACATCTCCAAAATGTCTGCCAGAGCCACGGGAGAGGTCAACACCAGGAAGATAAAATCCTCTTTCAGATTGCTCATCCCACGGAACAGGATTTCATTCTGCTGCAAACTGTACTGCTGTGCCGCAGAGTCACCGGCGATCAGGGGATTGCTGAAAGCTGCCTGGCTGCCACCCTTTACGTTCTCGCGCGGATCGGGCTGCCCCACCACCACCAGAGCATGATCCATTTTGGCCAAAGCGCCAAATACCCACTTTCCGGTGCGTTCGTCTAAAGGGCTCAACTTCATTTGCCGGAACGCGCCGGTCATGGAAGATTTCAACGCGGCCAGCGCCTGGGCCGACACCTCCACGGCTTCTTCCAGATCTTGCGTAAACACCGAAACGCCGTAACACTGGATGATGCCCAGTGTCGGATCGGAGAAAATCCCTGCCGTCAGGTACACGAAAGATACCTTGGCCCCGTACAAAGACCGCAGCACCGTGCGCATTTTCTGCAACAAACCGGCGTCCGCGCGCGCATCCAGAGGAATGAATTTCAGCTCCAACAGCCGGACAACCCGGTACCCCGCGTACACTCGTCCATTGTCATTTTCTTCTACAGAAAACCAAAGGTACTCCAACACTGCTTTGCTGCGGTCAAAGGTCGCCCCGGAGTCGATTAATTTCAAATCGACAGGCGTTGGCGGGAATTTCTGCTTATTTTTCAGCCACGGGATTTTGATTTCCTTCAAGATTGCTTTAGTCATCCTGCTCCTTTGCTCGTATTCGCCGGGTAGCACAGGGGAGAGGAACATTCGTCCCGAACGACAACCTCACCGGAACGTTGCGCCACTCCCATGCGCCACCCCGCCTGGGGGTGACACATCGATTGGGTGAACCAGTTGCTGAGGTTTTAGAAATCCTCATCGAAACCCGGTTCTTCGAACTCGGGCTCGGTCAGCGGGTATAGTTCCTCGCTCGCCTTTGCCGAGTAGTGTAAATGTTGGTGCCGGCGTACCGGGTGTCCGGCGTCGCGGAGCCGGGCCAGGATCGCAGGGAGTTCTTTCCCCGTCATCACCTTCCTGCCGCCCGCAATGAAAAACACCACAATCCCTCCTGCAAACAGGAGAAACCAGACCGCCAACACCCCGAAGGCAACCAGCGCCGCCTTCGGGAACCAGCCTGGAATAGGGCTGGCCAACAGGTTGATAAAGTGCAACAACATACTGCCTCCTTGTGCGAATTAGACCCTGGACGCTTGCTGATGCAGCCTCTTCCAGAGGTTTCTCCTTGTGAATTGATTGAGGATTGGATTTCTTGCGTACGCCGGATATTCTTTCCCAACCACCCGGCTTCTGTCTTGGTTGATCTCCCATCTCCAAGGGCTTGTCTGCTCGGAACCGGTCCGCTCAGACGCGCTTTTTGTGAGATTCAGGGCAGATTGAATGGCCCCGGCAGGAGTCGAACCTGTCATGATCCACCAGGGCGGATATGCCTCAAACCCGTTCCCGGATTCGCTTCAACACCTCTTGCGCCCCAGCCAGGGGACTGACCAGGCTCATCGGGTTGACAAACAACTGCTGCACCAGCAGCGAGAAGTACCCTAACGGCGCCACCAGCCACAGCGCCCACAGCACGATCGTGGTCACATTGCCTTGCGTGTTGGCAATCACCGAAGCCGCGCTTTCCGCCG
>JAEXTI010000465.1 GCA_023406965.1 Chloroflexota bacterium | reverse complement strand
AACTTCGGACTCACCAGCGGGCCGTTCTTGAAGCAAATATCCTCCCACATGTGGCCATAATCGAACCGGTCATAACGCTCAAGGATTGCCTTCAAACCTGTATAGCACAAGTCCGCGGTGGTTTGGACCATCTCGTCCACCAGCGGCGCGTCATCACTCATCAGGTAGCTCAACCCCACCACACCAACGATGTCGCGGATACGCCCCCACAAGCTGCCGCACCACAGACACAGAGGCCGGTCTCGCTGCTCCGGTTCCGGTAAATCAGCCAGCCAGTTCCAATCCACCCGGCTATCGTCCCATTGCAATCGCGGCAGGTAATGCTCTTCCCACGACTTGCGATCTTTCAGTAAGTGTTCCACCTCGCTGGGGATCGATCCGGCGTCGTCTTTCTCCACAACCACCCCGCCGTCCTCATTCAACACTTGCCGCCCGCCGCCAGGATGCGCCCGCAGCACTTTGCGATCGAAACCGGGCTGCAAACTGCTGGACCAGGAAAAACCGCCCGACCAGTTGAAATCAAATCCTAACCGGCTGCCAATAATATCATCCACCGAATTCCCATCGGCCCAACTTCGAGCTTCTTCACGGGATATGTGACCCTGCGCTGCCCAAACATCCAGCGTGTCGGTCCAAAAACCAAAATGCACCAATGGCAGCCGGTCATACGGTTGGTAATTCAGAACGGCCAAAGCCCGCTCTCGATTATTCATCTATTCGACCTTGGTCACAGAGGTAGCCGTCCACCAAAAACTGTCATCCACTGTCTCGCGCGGTTGCAGGATTTCAAGGCTTCCTTCTTCCAGCCACAAAACTGCTGGCCGTGGCGCAAGGTTGTAATTGGACGCCATGCTCAACTGGTATGCCCCAGCCACAGGCATCGCCAGCACATCGCCTCGCCACACCTCCGGAAGCTTCACCGCCGGGATTAACTCATCGCCCGTTTCACAGAACTTGCCCACAATTCGGACGGCTTTCTTAGCCGGTTCGTCTGGCCGGTCGGCCAGGCAGGCCGTGTATAAAGCGTGATACAACGCCGGGCGCGGATTATCCGCCATGCCCCCGTCCACAGCCACCACACAGCCGCCATCGGCAGTTGTCTTGGTCGTGCCCACCGAATACAGGGCCATCCCTGCCCGCGCCGCAATCCAGCGCCCCGGTTCCATGATCAACTTCGGCAGCGGCCACCCGCGCCGGTTATATTCATCCACCACGGTCTCTGTCACCGCCGCAATCCACGGCTCGGGGTCCGAAGACTCCCCATCCGGTGTATACGGCACGCCCCATCCCCCCCCAGGGCTGATCTCTACCGGAATGCAACCCTGGCTCTCTGCCAGTTCTAACAACTTCGAGATCGCTCTCCGGTAGGGTTCATCCTCAAAGATCTGCGATCCCAGATGCATGTGCAGCCCGCGCAGCTCAAGGGATTTACTTGTCAATGCTCTCCGAATCCCTTCGGCGGCCTGACCATCTTGCAGCGGCAGCCCAAACTTGCTGGAAGCATGCGCAGTTTGCCGGTAAGGGTGCGTATCCACCGTCAACCCTGGTGTAATCCGCAGCCACACCCGCGCTCGTTTCCCAGCCTGGCTGGCAATCTGTTCGAGAAAGGCCAACTCCTCCAGGCTGTCTATCACAATCGCCTGCACACCCATCGCCACAGCCGCACTCAGTTCCTCTCGTGATTTATTATTGCCGTGCAGGTGAATCTTCTCAGCCGCAAATCCAGCTCGCCTGGCAATGTTCAACTCTCCCAGGCTGACCACATCCACGCCAATGCCCAGGTCCGCCAGCTTTTGAGCAAACCCCAACGAAAAATATGCCTTCGCCGCATACGTGATTTCCACCGATCCCGAATAAGCCGCTCGCAGGTTTTGCTGCAACCTTTCGACTTGCTTCCGCACCGTCTCGCCATCGTACACATATAACGGGGTGCCATACCGCCGGGCCAGGTCACCAAGCGCATGCCCGGCAACAGTCAACCGGCCGAGAGAATCACGGCCGGTTGTCATTGGATATATTCGTGAGACACCGTTCATTTACACATCCAGGTCTGAGGGGGACAGGGAGGTCAATTCTTCCTCGATCTCATCCACATTATTGGCGCCGGCCACGATATGAAATTCGCTTGGTCGCTCATCTTCGTCAAACGCGCTGATGACAATCACCGCATTCACAACCGATGTTCCCGAATTACGCCAGCGATGAGAAAGCTGCGAGGAGAAAAGCAGGCTGTCGCCTGCCTCAAGACGGTAGCGCGCGCCGTCTACATCATATTCCAACTGCCCGCGCAAACAAAAAACCATTTCGTGCCCGGTGTGAATCAATGGAGATGGGCCACTACTGCCACCGCTCTCTAAAGTCAACATGAATGCATCTACGCGCCCGGCAAACATTTCTCCGCCAAGCCCTTCAATCATCCCGCGCATGAATGGGACGCGTAACCGCTCGGAGGCTTTGACGAACACCACCTTCTCGCGGGCAGGCTCCTGGCGGAAAAATGCGGTAATGGGCACTTGTAATGCCGTGGCTAATTTGGACAGCGTGCTCACCGAAGGCGAGGTCATGCCACGTTCAATCATACTCAACGCATTTGCCGATAATCCGCTTGCGCGAGCCAGGGCGCGCATGGATATTTGCCGCTCAGCCCGCAGGCTCCGCAATCGCTGTCCCACATCCACCGACTCGGCCTCTTTGCCCAATTGTTCCATTACTTCCTCCAACTACGATGATAACGTCTGTGGCACAGTCGCTACATTGCCTTTCCGCCCTTTCGGGCCTTGCCAACACGGAAGCGGTTCTCTTCGACCGGATCCAAAACAAACACGGGCGCATTGCCCTTCCCCCAAGGAGCCATGCCCGTGCGCCGCATCCAGCGTCCCAGCGCCTGGCAAGCCAGTTCTTTGCCAGCTTCGCTCCAGAAGCCTTCGACGGGAATAGTTACTTCAACAGGATCCGCCTCGCCGTCAATTTCAATCAAGATCTTGTCCCAATCTTTCTTGAAATACTCATCCCGATCAGCCGGATGGACCCGGAATCCATAACCGCTCCCATTTCGGCTGTGCGCGCCGTTGTTCCATGCATTAACGATCATTGTTTCCTCCTTGAGGGGAAGGTTATCCTTGAATAAAGATTGTGCAACTGCTCAACCAGTGACAGAAAAGATAGAAATTTCTTCACCCTCTGAACAGCTACTAGATTGTAACTTAAATTGAACGAGTTTGCCAAAACCGTCCAACAGATCACCGCTGGACCCGGCAAACTCGCTCAAAACCTTTAGTTAGGATAATCCGATGATCTTTCCCGTCACCAGGTCGATATCGATCTCATAATACCCCGGGCGCGTCGGCAACCCTGGCATGGTGCTCATCTTTCCAATTAACGGATAGAGGAAACCAGCCCCCACCGAAGCGCGCACCTCTCTCACCGGCACGCGGAACCCGGTCGGCACGCCCTTCAGTGTCGGGTCGTGGCTCAAGCTCAAATGCGTCTTTGCCATGCATATCGGCAGTCGGTCAAATCCCAGGCGGGTGTAATCCGCGATCTGCTCTTCTGCCTCGGGGGAGTAATCCACGCCGTCCGCCCC
The DNA here is from genome assembly GCA_023406965.1 of Chloroflexota bacterium. The sequence continues at coordinate 3,456 of JAEXTI010000465.1, read as the reverse complement.
GTACACCTCGCGCGCAATGGTTTCGATCTTCTCTTTAATCGAAAGATCCAGCGGGTAGAGGAAGCGAAAATCTCGCGGTTTCTCCGCCGCTTTTACCACCGCCTGTGCCAGCGCCAGTGCGCCCTCTCCACCCAACGCCCAATGATCCGATACCACAGCGTCTTCTGCGCCGCCTTCTTCCATCGAAGCCTTGCGGATCATCTCCAATTCTGCCGGCGTGTCGGTCGAGAAACGGTTCACCGCCACCACCACCGGAATGCCATACTTACGCGCAATCTTGATGTGATGGATCAGGTTACCCAATCCGTCTCGCAACAAATCCAGGTTCTCATCGGTATACGCAGCATCCAGCGGTCGCCCCGCAACCACCTTCGGCCCGCGCCCTGAGTGCATTTTCAGCGCCCGCACAGTCGCCACTAAAACCACCACGCTGGGCGTCAACCCCGAGGTCCTGCACTTGATATCGAAGAACTTCTCCATGCCAATATCCGCGCCAAAGCCCGATTCCGTCACCACATAATCGGCCAGCTTGAGCGCAATCTTATCGGCAATGATCGAACTGTTCCCATGGGCAATGTTGGCAAACGGTCCGGCATGCACAAACACCGGCGTGCCTTCCAAAGTCTGCATCAGGTTCGGCTTGATCGTGTCTTTCATCAACACGGTCAAGGCTCCCGCCACGCCCAAATCCTCGGCGGTCACTGCCTCGCCCTGCTTGCTCAAACCAATCACAATCTGACCGATCCGCCTGCGCATATCGGCCAGGTCGGTGGTCAGGGCCAGGATCGCCATGAGCTCACTCGCCACGGCGATGTCGAAACCTGTTTCGCGCTCAAACCCGGCTTCTTCCGCGCCCTTGCCCACCGTCACCCCGCGCAAGAAGCGGTCGCTGGTGTCCAGCACCCGCCTCCAGGTAATCGTCTCAGGGTCGATGTCCAAACGACACAATCTGGCCCGCTCTTCCGGGGTCAACTCATCCGGGTCGCCCTTCTCAATTCCCAGCTTTGCCAGCCTGCCCAGCAATCCAGGACCAAATCGACGTTTGCCCTTCCTGTCTGCCGGGCACAGGCGATTGAACATCTGCTCATCCGTCGCCCCCGACTCGTGCAAGATTCGCGCATCGATCGCCGCCGCCAACAAGTTGTTGGCCGCTGTAATCGCATGAATGTCACCCGTCAGGTGCAGGTTGAAGTCCTCCATCGGGATCACCTGGCTGTAGCCACCGCCGGCTGCGCCGCCTTTAATGCCAAAGGTCGGCCCCTGGCTGGGTTGGCGAATGCAGGTCATCACCCGGTAGCCCAGGTGCGCACCCAATGCCTGGCTCAACCCCACTGTAGTGGTGGTTTTACCCTCGCCCAACGGTGTCGGGGTGATGGCGGTCACGTCGATGTAATGCCCGTCCGGCGCATCCTTCAACCGCTCCAACACTGACAGCTTGACTTTGGCTTTATAAGGCCCGTACATCTCCAGTTCTTCGGGCAAAAGCTCTAATTCTTCTGCTACCTCAACAATCGGTTTGAGAGGCGCCGCTTGGGCAATTTCAAGGTCGCTCGGCACAGGAGTCAGGCGCTTCAAAGGCGTCGGCTTGAAGGCTCGGTTCGGTTTCGGATTCATACAGATTAGCTCCTTTTATCTTTTTGAAGGGTAACTGCTCAGAGGGAACTGTATGAATATTATCCGTCCAAAACCGCCCAAAGGCAAGGTTAATCAACGAATGTCTGACAACTCGCCCAATTCGTCAGGCAACGGACGCCCCTCAATCCAGGCTATTACAGTCCGCGCAAACAGCTCCGGCGCGGTCATGGCCCAATTATGCTCGCTCGCCAGTGTTGATTTTGCCCCTAGCGAGACAACGACCCCTCGGCTGTTGGGCAATACCATCAGCAAGTCCCGCGCCGAATCATGCATCTCCCGGTATTCCTTGGACCCCACTACCACCAGGCACGGCGCTTGCGCCAGCTCCAGGCCCGCCGGCATCCGGTAGTTCACCGCCGAAAGGATGTTCACAAAACCACTCTCTGTTGTCTGCTGAAAGCTGTGTTTGAAATTCACAAAATATTCATCCGGTATCCCCGCCGAATAGCGCATATTCAAGCATATCCAGCCATCCCAGTTTTTGAACGGCGCCATTGCCAGCCGGTAACTCCAGCGAGCCGCTCCCGGCGAAGACATCATCCCTGTTCCCTTGATAGGGCGCAAAATCGCCGAGCTAATCACCGCATGATCAACAACCTCCGGCGATCTGGATAGCAGTTCCACTACCACCTGCGCCCCCTCCGACAGTCCCACAACGTGCGCCTTTCCACCTGTTTGCTCCCGGATCAAATCTGCGATCAGGTCAGCCGCCAATCCATGGCTGAAGGGACCGGTTCGCGTGCTATTGCCCTGCTCTGGCAAATCCACCAACAAACAGCGGTACTCGTCCTGCAGATTTGCCGCCACCTTTCTCCACATCCATCCGCCAGCCCCACCACCGTGTAGAAATACGATAACAGGGGCCGACTCCGCTCCGATTATCTCAAAATAAAGTCCACGTGTTGTTTCCATGACTCGTATTATATTCCAGTCCCCAAAATAGCCCTTGACAGGTTCATTGGGAATCGGCGTGGTGAGACCCGCATTTTTGGGTGTGAAGGCGGCTTCGCCGCCTTCACACCCAAAAATGCGGAACCTACAACGGCAACTCCCAGAGAGCTCCTTGACAATGAAGTGAAAACTTGATATCCTATTATCAGGATATTCTAATACTAGAATACAAAAGGAGACCCTTCACTTTGTCAAACCCGCCCTCTACCATCACTAACACCGAGCTGGCCATCCTGGGCTTGCTGGCCGAGATGCCCAAACACGGCTACCAGATCGAGCAAGATATCCAATCCCGCGGGATGCGTGGTTGGGCCGACATCGGCTTCTCGTCCATCTATCACATCCTGAACAAGCTCGAAGCCGCCGGCTGCCTGGAAAGCTCACAACAAGACTCAACCGTCCGCCCCGCGCGAAAGGTTTACAGCCTATCACCTCAGGGCTGGCAAGTCTATGCTGCGGCTGTCCTGGCACGACTGAAGGAACCTCGCCCATTTACCACCGACTTCCCCCTTGCCCTGGCCAACCTGGGTGCCCTCCCCACCCTCGAAGTTGTTACCGCGCTGCGCTTGCACCGCGCCGCTCTCCTTGAGCAGATCAGCCAGCTCCGTCAAAAGCAACGGGCCGACCACGAAGCCGCCCAACTCCCCTGGTTCGTCGACACGCTCTTCGAATATTCAGAATCACAAATGCGCGCCAGCGCTGATTTTATCGGCGCATTAATTCAAGAGATAGATACATCTGTCTGATAAAGGAACATATTTATGTCTGAACAAATTGATCTTACGAAAGAATTCAAACACCTCTACAACCCCTCCGCGAAAGAGCCGAGCATCGTCGACGTTCCATCCTTCAACTTCTTGATGCTAGATG
>JAEXTI010000515.1 GCA_023406965.1 Chloroflexota bacterium | reverse complement strand
CCCTTGACTCTCCCCTTGGGGGATGGTCTAGACTCAAGACACCAAAACCAACCGATGTCTTGTGTCGATAGGAGTACAATTAAAAGATGAACGCTATGTCCCCCCTCGAATACTACCGTGAACAATCGCCGATGAGTGACCCCGGTGAACTGGGCCGTTTGTTTTCTGAGCTACCTGGCGATGTTCCCAACCTGGTGAAGACCGTGCAGCAGTGCCTGATCCATGTGTTTTGGGCCGACGCCTACGGCGTGCAACTGGACGATGCTCGCAAAAGCGAGGTGGGCATCCGCCCGGTGAAGCACAAACTGGCCCGCCTGCTGGAGCTGGATAATCGGCCCATGAGCGAAGCCCGCACGCCCGAGCAGCGGCTGGTAGGCAACTGCCGAGACTTCACCCTGACCATCGTTTCCATGCTGCGCTCGAAGGGCATTGCAGCCCGCTCGCGCTGCGGATTCGGCACATACTTTCTTCCCAATCACTACGAAGATCACTGGGTAGCCGAATACTGGAACAACGAACAGGGCCGCTGGGTGATGGTGGACGCGCAGTTGGACGCATTGCAGCGAGAAGCGCTAAAGCTCTCCTTCGACCCACTGGACATGCCTAAGGGGCAGTTCGTCACCGGCGGGGCGGCCTGGCTGATGGCCCGCCGTGGTGAAGCCGACCCGGACAATTTTGGCATCTTTGACATGCATGGCATGGACTTCATCGAAGGCGATCTGCTGCGCGATTTGCTGGCTCTGAACAAGTTTGAGGTGCTGCCCTGGGATGGCTGGGGAATCTTAGCGCGCCCCTTTGAAACACGCACCCCAGCCGAACTGGAGATGCTCGACCATGCCGCCGCGTTGACTCTGACGGAAGATTTAGGCGCCATCCGCGCCCTCTACCAATCCACACCCGATTTCCAGGCTCCCAACGAATGGAGTGATTGATGCCGCGATACGGTTTCAACTTCTTGTGGATGTTCTCGCGCTGGGGAGACCGCTCTCCCCAGCCGCCGGCTCTGGATGAGCTGGATTTCCTGGCTCATTACGGTTTCGACTTCGTGCGCATTCCCACCGACTACCGTTTTTGGACGAAGGACTTCGACTACTTTCACCCGGACGAGGGCGTGTTCGAACAGATTGACAGCTACCTGGCGGCCTGCCAGGAGCGCGGGCTGCACATGAATCTCAACATCCACCGCGCCCCCGGCTACTGCATCAATGGCAACCATCTGGAAAAGCACAACCTGTGGCTGGACAAGGAAGCCCAGGACGCCTTCGTCTTCTTGTGGGAAACGTTTACCCGCCGCTACCGCGCCATCCCCAACGAACAATTGAGTTTTGACCTGCTCAACGAGCCGCCCAACGTGGGCCAATACGGCTTCACCCGCGAGAACCATGCCGCGGTCATGCGCCGCACGGTGGCAGCCATCCGCGCCATTCACCCCGAGCGACAGATCACCATCGATGGCATTGGCGGGGGCGGAATCGCCGTGCCCGAGCTGGCCGACCTGGGCGTGATCCACTCGGGGCGCGGCTATGCTCCCATGCCTATCAGTCACTACCAGGCCACCTGGTGGGACGGGCACGAAGGGCTGGAAGAGCCGGTTTACCCAGGGTTGGAATGGGACGGCAAGATCTGGAACCGTGACACGCTGGCAGAGTATTACCGCCCCTGGCGGGAAGTGCAATCCCAGGGTGTGGCGGTGCACATTGGCGAGATGGGCTGTTACTCGAAGACACCCAATGATGTGGCCCTGCGCTGGTTCTCCGACCTGCTAGGACTGTTCAAGGAATACGGTTGGGGCTATTCCCTGTGGAATTTCGTCGGCGCCTTCGGCATCATCAACCACGGACGGCCCGGCGCGCGCATTGAGAAAATGCGCGGGTTCGACGTGGATCGGGACTTGTTCGACCTGGTGCTGCAGAACCGGGTGTAGATGAATTCAGCCTTCGCCGAATTCCTCTCCTCGCCTGCCGAGGAAGGCCTGGCTCGAGCGGCCTTGGAACCGGTCGGTTTCACCGACTGGCGTGCTGCCCACCGCAGCCTGGAACGGCTGGCCACCCCACCCGAACACCGCCCAGCGGTGATGCAGTTCCTCCCCCATCTATTAACCGCCCTGGCCGAAGCCGCCGACCCAGACCGGGTGCTGGCGGGGCTGGAGCGCCTGAGCGGGCGCTTTGCCCGGCCCGCCGACCTATTCAACCTGCTGGCTGCCAACCCCCGCGCTGTCGAAATCCTGGTAGCGATTGGGGCTGGCAGCCAGTTTTTATCCGAAATCCTGCTGCGCAACCCCCATTACCTGGAACGGCTGATTGAAACGCGCCAGATGGCAAAACCCAAAAGCGCCGAGCAGTTCTACAGCGAAGCCAAACATGCCGCTGCCGGACTGGAACTGCTCGCCGACCAGATGGACGCGTTGCGCCGCTACCAGAGTTATGAGTTGCTGCGCATTGGGGCTTGCGACATCCTGGACCTCTACGATGTGCCGGCTGTCACCCGCCAGCTTTCCAACCTGGCCGATGCGCTCATCCGCCGCTGCCTGAAGCTGGTGGCTCGCCAGAGTGGCGTACCCGAAAACGAGATGGTGGTGCTGGGCATGGGCAAGCTGGGCGGACGCGAGCTGAACTACAGCTCGGACATTGACCTGCTGTTCATCACCCAGGGCGACTCTGCTGACTTTCAGCGCGTGGGCGAGCGCTTGATCTCCGCGCTGTCCAAAGCCACCGGCGAGGGCTTCCTCTACCGGGTGGACATGCGCCTGCGGCCCTGGGGGCGGGTGGGACCGCTGGTGAACACTGTGTCGGGATCGTTGAGTTATCTGGAAAAGAACGCCCTGCAATGGGAAAAACAAGCTCTGCTCAAAGCGCGAGTGATTGCCGGCAACCCCGAAACAGGCGCAGCTTTTCTCAGTCAGGCCCAGGCCATGATCTTTGGCGGCTCATTTGAAGAACTGCGCGAGGGCGTTTTCGCCATGAAACAACGCACCGAAGAGCAACTGCGCCAATCGGGACGCATTTGGGGCGAGGTCAAGCGCGGGGCAGGCTCGATACGGGACGTGGAATTCACCGTTCAACTGTTGCAATTGGCCTACGGTGGCAACCTGCCCGAAATCCGCAGTGGAAACACCCTGGACGGGTTGGTGCGCCTGGCCGCGGCAGGGCTGATCACCGTGGAAGAACACCGGCAGTTGACTGAGGGCTACGTTTTCCTGCGCACCATTGAGCACTTTTTGCAAATGATGCACTATCGGCAAACGCACACCCTGCCCGACGACCCCGCCGCCCAGGCCCAACTGGCTCGCCGCCTGGGGTTCCTCAGCCAGGAGGCCGGCCCGCAGTTCCTGGAGCGCTACCAGCAGCACTGCGACGCCATTCGCGCCATTTATTTGAAATATGTTGGGAGGTCCGAGATGCACGATCC
>JAEXTI010000423.1 GCA_023406965.1 Chloroflexota bacterium | reverse complement strand
CCGTCATGATCACCAACATCGATGGCGACGGCAAGATCCGCCTTTCGCGCCAGGCCGTGCTCGAAGGCTGGACGCTGGAGCAGGCCCAGGAAATGGACCGCGGCGGTGCTCGTGGCGGCGGCGGTGGTAACCGCTCCGGTGGGCGCCCCGGCGGAGATCGCGGTGGTGACCGCGGCGGCAATCGCTACGGCGGTGATCGGCGTGATCGCGGTGGCGACCGCGGCCCCCGTCGCTAAACCCTAACAACTAACCCTAATCACAAAACCCTAAGGGTCTTCTGAGACCCTTAGGGTTTCTCTTTTCCCGCATTCAAATTAGATCTTAAGACGCTGTCTGAGAATTCAGGTTTACTTCGTAGAATTGAAAGGGAGTGTCGTTGCGAGGAGCCTGAGGCTTTGGGAAGGCGACGAAGCAACCCCCAAACAGTTTTTTTGGGCCCAAATTGGAAGCTGCTTCGCCCTGGCCGGGCCAGGGCGAAGCAGCGACATGAATTTGAATTCTAAGACAGCTTCACGGTTACCCCTAAATAATCCCCAACCCGCGCAGTAGCACGATGGTGATCAGCACCGGTGAGACGAACTTGGTCACCGTGAAGAACGCCTTGATCACGCCCCGATTCTTCAACTTGCCCTCATTGGTGAGAGCCTTCTGCACTTTATCGAAGCCCCAAAACCAACCCACAAACACCGTGATAGCAATGCCACCCACCGGCAAGAGGATGTTCGACGTCACGAAATCGAACAAGTCGAACATGTTCAAGCCAAACGGCTTGAAGTTTGCCAGCGTGCTGGAAGAAAGCGCTGCCGTCGAACCGATCAAGGCTAACAGCCCCACGGTGATCAACGTGGCAGCCTTGCGTGAGAGACCGGCTCGTTCATTCAAAAATGCTACCGGCACTTCCATCAGCGAAAGCATCGCGCCCGTGGCGGCGATGGCTGCCAGCACGAAGAACAGCACCATGAACACGTTCCCTAGCGGCATGGAGGCAAACACCGCTGGAATGGTGATGAACAGCAGCGAAGGTCCCGCGGTAGGCTCAAAGCCAAACGAGAACACCGCCGGGAAAATGGCAATCCCCGCCAGGATCGAAACGGTCAGATCCGCCAACATCACCTGCGCAGCGGTCTTGGGGATGTTTTGATCCTCGCGGAAGTAACTGCCGTAGGTGATCATGGTGCCCATGCCTACCGACAGCTTGAAGAAAGCCAACCCCATCGCCGTCAACACAGCCACCGCCGACAGCTTGGTCAGATCGGGTTTGAACAGGAAGGCCAACCCTTCGCCCGCGCCTGGCAGGGTCAGGCTGCGCACACACAGCGCCAGCAGAATGACGAACAAAATCGGCATCAAGCGTTTGGTGGCCCCTTCGATACCCTTGGAGACGCCCAACAGGATGATGGCGCCCACTACCGCCAGCACCACCCATTGCCAAATCAAAGACTGCCAGGGGTTGGTGATCAACGCGGTGAACGCCTCGGAGGTTACCTGTGGATCGGTGGAAAGCAGTCCGCCGCCAACCGACTTGAAGATATAGGCGAACACCCAGCCCGCCACTTCGGTATAGAAAGCCATGATTAAGAAGGCCGCCAGCACGCCCAGGGCTGCTGCCAACCACCAGGGTTGCTTACGCGGGGCCAGCTTTTGCAGCGAGGTCACGGCGTCGGCGCGCGCGGCTCGCCCCAGCATCAACTCCGAAATCATGACCGGCAAGCCGACCAGCAAGGTTGAAATAATATAGATGAGCAGAAACGACGCGCCGCCATTCGTGCCAGTCAGGGACGGGAATTTCCAGATGTTTCCCAGCCCCACGGCCGAGCCCAAAGTGGCAGCGATGACTCCCAACGCAGTAGTGAACCCATCGCGTTGCGGTGCGGGTGAAGGTTTGGACATGATATTTCGATCCTCTCGCTTGGAAATGATTGTGAAACAGGCAGCTTTTCTGCGCTGCTCCCATAAGGGGGGCATTATATCACCGCCCCGTTTCCGAAAAGGAAAACGGGGCGGATTCTATGACATATGACACCCAGAAAAGCGGACTATCCGCCCTGCACGCCCATCTTTACCGTCACCTGCCACTCCTGAACTTTTCCGGAATCGGCAGCGCCACGGATCTCAAGCACCTGAAACCAGCGCACCGCGCAGGTCTCGCCGGCTTTGGCCACGGCAGCCGAGATCGCGTCTTCCAGGCTGACCTTCGAGGTCCCCACCAGTTCAACCATTTTATAAGTTCCCATCGCGTCTCCTTTTATCCCAGCCAATCCACAACATAATCTTCCAACGCATCCATATCGGCATCGCGCTCTTCGACCACGCGATAACGCACCGAAATGCCCGCCCGGTGGACGCTGTCGGGCTGTCCCGAAACCAGCGGGTGCCACGGCTCCAGGTCTTTGCCCTCCGCCAGCAGCCGATAGGCGCAAGTTATAGGCATCCATTTTAATTGGGTTACCAGGTCGGCATCCAGCACCAGGCAGGTTGGCATCAACCGGGCCCGGTTGGCGTAATCGGTGCAGCGGCAGCGAAAACTGTCCACCAGCTTGCAGATCACGTTGGTGTAATAAATCTCCCCGGTGTCCTCATCCTCCAACTTATACAGGCAGCAGCGAGCGCAGCCGTCACACAACGCTTCCCACTCTTCACGGGAGAGCTCGCTCAAAGTTTTCTTTTTCCAAAATTCAGGCTCGAGCATGCTTACTTTTTCCGCGTCGGGAGGTAGGGCATTTCCGGCCCGGCTACGCCCAGGTGTTCTGCCAGCGCCGCGCGCAGCGCAGTACGGTCGTCCCAGGCATACTCAATCTCGCCAAAGCACATCGACTGCTCATGGCCCTTTCCGCAGGCAATCACCATGTCGCCCGGACGGGCCATTGCCACCGCCTGCCGCAGCGCCTCGCCCCGGTCCGGCACGCGGATAAACGTCTTTCCTTCCACCCCGCCGCCCTTCTGGGCGCCCTTGGCCATCGCCTCTAGGATTTCATCTAGCGACTCGGTGCGCGGGTCCTCGGCGGTCAAAACACTCATATCCGCCAGCCCGGCGGCGGCCTCGGCCATCATGAAGCGCTTCTCTCGATCGCGCAATCCCGCCGAACCAAACACAGCGATGACCCGCCCAGTGACCATCTGCCGGGCAGCGGTCAACGCAGCCCGCAGGGCATTGGGCGTGTGGGCAAAGTCCACCACCGCCAGGAACTCCTGACCCATCGCAATCCGCTCCATGCGTCCAGGCACGCCCGGCAGGCCGGCAATGCCGCGCTGGACAAGCTGCGGGTCAAGCCCCAACCCCACCACGGTTGCCGCAATGGCAGCCAGGCAGTTCGAGACGTTGTATGCACCCAGCAGGCAGGTATGAATTTCCTGTGTAAAGTCCGCCCCCTTTGCGGTGAAGTGCAGCCCATCCGATTCATAGCGCACATCCACCGCGCGCAGGTCGGCCCGTTCATCAAAACCATAGGACACCTGCCGCACCGTTGTCACCTGACTCAGGTACTCGTAAGACGAATCATCCCGGTTGAGTACCGCCAGGCGCGGGTTGCCGCAATCTTTTTCATGCGTTTGGGCCAGCATGGTGAACAGGCGCGCTTTCGCCGCCCGGTAAGCCTCATAAGAGCCGTGAAAATCCAGGTGTTCGTGGGTGATATTGGTCAGCACGCCGATATCAAAACCGCAACCGCTCACCCTATGCTGCTCCAGACCGTGCGAGGTCGATTCGAGCACCACATGGGTCAGCCCGGCAGCCCGCATCCGCGACAGATAGCGCTGCACCTCGGGCGCTTCCGGCGTGGTCACGTGGAAGCCCGTGTCCATCACTTCTTTACCAATCACCGCATTGACCGTAGAGATCATCCCCGCAGGCAGCCCCGCCGCCAGCAGGATGTGGTAGACCAGGTTCGCCGTGGTAGTTTTTCCGTCTGTGCCCGTGATTCCGATCACGGTCATTTGGTTGGCCGGGTGGTCATAAAAAGCCGCCGCCAGCGCCGCCAACGCCGCCCGTGAATCCGCTACCCGGATGTAGGGCACTTCCAGGTTGCGCAAATCCTCGGTCCCCACGACCGCAATCGCCCCTCGTTCCAAGGCCTGCGGGATATAGCGGTGCCCGTCCACCGAATAGCCTTGAAAAGCCACAAAGATGAATCCGGTCTGCAACTGGCGCGAGTCGTAAGTCACCCCAGTCACGCGCACATCCGGCAGTTCACCTGCATACACCGCATCGGGCAGCGCTGAACGAACCAGCGCTTGCAGTGATTGGCGGACAAAACCTGTCATAAAAAAAGTCTCCTACCCGGTATTATAGCTGAAATAACGAAAAAATGGCCTGGTCATGTACAGAAAAGCAAAAACCCTGCCAGGCACAATCGTATCTGGCAGGGCTTCATTCTCTTTTATAACGCTTTCGTCAGGCGCAATAGAAACGACGAATGCGCGCTTACTTCATGCTGTGGCGCAGGCCTTCCAACTGGCCCGCCACCGAGCCGTCCACCACGCGGTCGCCCAGGCGCACCACCAACCCGCCTAAAATAGCCGGGTCCACGCGGAAGCTCACCGTGGCGGCTCCGCCCAGCTTGGAAAGCACGTCTCGCTTGACGGTTTCCTGCTCCGCATCGGTCAGCGGCAGCGCGCTGGTCACCTCGGCCGATTGGCCCGCGGTCACTGCGACGCCGTCAAGCACGACTACCTTGCCACCCTTGACGCCGGCAAAGAACTCATCCAGCAACACGCGCTGGCGTTTGTCATCCAGGTTCTCGCCGATCAGCTTCTGAGCCGCGGCGATAGAAATCGCCACCACCTGCCCGCGCAACTCGGCCAACATGCGATTGCGTTCGCCTTCCAGTTCGGCCAGAGCCCCGCTGCGAGCTTTTCCAGCGTCGGCTTCAGCCTGCGCGTGGATATCTTTGGCTACTTCATCGGCACGCTTGGTCGCGTCTGCCACGATCTCGGCAGCCTTGGCCTGCGCCTCAGCCACCACTTCGGCGGCTTCCTTCTCGGCGTTGGCCCGCGCCTCGGCGGCAATGCGCGCATCTTCCAGGCCCTGCGCCACGGTCAGGCGGCGTTTATCCAACATGCCCAGCAGGGGTTTATACACCC
>JAEXTI010000389.1 GCA_023406965.1 Chloroflexota bacterium | reverse complement strand
GCGGAGAAGAGCAGGCTGCACAGACAAAGCGCAGCGAGGGTGGTGGAGAGTGTGTTTTTCCTGTGGCAGGTTCTCATTTTGTGATCCTTAGTGTGAGAAAGATTCGGTCCAGCCCCTCAATGATTATATACAAACCAGCGAATAGGTGTGTGGAATGGCTGTTCGGGCTCCGCTGTGAGTCGGGTAGGCGTGGGGCAGGGGCGACGACCTACGCCAGGTGGTGAATCCGGTGCCATTGAAGCCCGTGATGGAATAGCCGGCACGGGGGTTGATTGGTGGGGGTGCTTGGATTGTGTAATTCCCGTGCCGCTACGGGGAGGTGGGAATTTTCCATATTCGGGCCTGGGAGCGCTCTATTCTTCCGGTTTCGGATATTTTTTTATAAAATCTTTCCGAATTTACCCTTGTAATTGTAAAAAACGTGATATAATCCCGCAATTATTCATAAACCCAACAATTGATAGCGTGACCTGGCACTGTCTCGGCAGGCCGGCAGACTGATCCAGGGCGCAAGACTGATCCCCCCAATGTGACATTCCACGCTGAGGAGCGTATTTATATATGCAAAACACGATTAATGGACTTCCCCCCAAACAAGGCCTTTACGATCCGGCTTTCGAGCACGAGGCCTGCGGCACGGGCTTTGTGGCCAATATCAAGGGCGTGGCCTCGCACGATATCGTCGAGCAGGCCCTGACCATTTTGGACAACCTGGCCCACCGCGGGGCCTGCGGCTGCGAAGCCAACACGGGCGACGGGGCGGGCATTTTGGTGCAGATGCCGCACCGCTTTTTGGCCCGGGAATGCTCGAAGCTGGGCTTTTTCCTGCCCGGGCCGCGCTATTACGGGGTGGGGATGCTGTTCCTGCCCGCCGACGAGGTGCTGCGGGCCGATTTTGAGCGGCGCTTCGAGGCCATTTGCGCCGCGGAGGGCCAGCGCGTGTTGGGCTGGCGCACGGTGCCTACCGACGGCAGCCAACTGGGCGACACGGCTCGCTCGGCCATGCCGGTGGTGCGGCAGGTGTTCATCGAGCGCAACGCTACCATCAAGGACCGCATGTCCTTCGAGCGCAAGCTGTACGTCATCCGCAAGCGGGCCGAGCAGGCCATCCGTTACGGAGGCTTACCAGGCGGGGAGCAATTCTACATTTGCAGCCTGTCGTTCAAGACCATTGTCTATAAGGGCATGCTGATTTCGACGCAGGTGCGCGGCTTTTTCCCCGAGTTGGCGGACCCCGAGCTGGAGACGGCCCTGGCGATGGTCCATTCGCGCTTCAGCACCAACACCTTCCCCTCCTGGGACCGGGCGCACCCGTACCGCTACCTGGCGCACAACGGCGAAATCAATACCCTGCGCGGCAACGTGAACTGGCTGCACGCTTACCAGACTCGTTTCCAGTCGGCGCTGTTCGGCAACGATTTGCCCAAGATTCTGCCGATTATCAATCCGGACGGGTCGGATTCGGCTATGTTCGATAATGTGTTTGAACTGCTGGTTCTGGCGGGGCGCTCGCTGCCGCACGCCATCATGATGATGATCCCCGAGCCGTGGTCGCATCACGAGAGCATGAGCGAGGAGAAGCGCGCCTTCTACGAGTTCCACAGCACCTTGATGGAGCCGTGGGACGGGCCAGCCTCGATGATTTTCACCGATGGGGTGGGGATTGGAGCCACGCTGGACCGCAACGGCTTGCGCCCTTCGCGCTATTACGTCACCGACGACGACCGGGTGATTCTGGCCTCGGAGGTGGGGGTGCTGGACATTCCGGCGGAGAAGGTGGTCAAGAAAGGCCGCCTGGAGCCGGGGCGCATGCTGTGGATCGACACGGAAGAGGGGCGCATCGTGAGCGACGAGGAGATCAAGGACACGATTGCCTCAGCGCGGCCTTACCGGCAGTGGCTGGACGAATATATGGTCAACCTGGCGGATTTGCCCGACCCGGTGCTGCCGCCGCTGGGCGGGATTGGGCAGGACCTGGAAGGCAAGGACAAAGATAAGAAGATTTTACAGTACCAGCATGCCTTCGGCTATACTTACGAAGATTTGCGGGTGGTGCTGGGGCCGATGGCGACCAACGCCATCGAGCCGATTGGGTCGATGGGCAACGACACGCCCCTGGCGGTGCTTTCGGACAAACCCCAACCATTGTTCAACTACTTCAAGCAGTTGTTTGCCCAGGTGACCAACCCGCCCATCGACGCCATCCGCGAGGAGCTGGTGACGGGGACAGAGGTGATGATCGGCTCGGAGCAGAACTTGCTCGAACCGCGCGGCGAGAACTGCCGGCAGATCAAGCTCAAGACGCCCATTCTGACCAACGAGGAACTGGAGAAGCTGCGCCATTTGAACCGGCTGTACTTCCGCACGGTGACCGTGCCGATTCTGTTCAACCCGGCGGAGGATGGCGAGGGCATGCAGCGCGCGCTGGAGGACATTTGCGCGCAGGTGGACTCGATCATTGCCAACGACGAGGCCAACATCATCATCCTCTCAGACCGGGGCATTGACAAGCATCACGCGCCCATCCCGGTGCTGCTGGCGGTGGGCGGTCTGCACCATCACCTGATCAAGAAAGGCACGCGCACGCACATCGGTTTTGTGGTCGAGTCGGGCGAGCCGCGCGAGGTGCATCATTTCGCCCTGCTGCTGGGCTACGGCGCGGTGGCGATCAACCCTTACCTGGCCTATGCCTCCATCGAGGAAATGATCCGCCAGGGGCTGCTGCCGGGGCAGGATTATCACGAGGCCAAGCACAAATACACCAAAGCGGTGGTCAAGGGCGTGGTCAAGGTGCTGTCGAAGATGGGCATTTCGACCATCCAAAGCTACTGCGGCTCGCAGATCTTTGAGGCCGTGGGGCTGCGCCCGGAGTTCATCGAGCGCTACTTTACCGGCACGCCCTCGCGCATCGGCGGGATTGGGCTGGGAGAGGTTTCGCGCGAGGCCGAGATGCGCCACGCGGAGGCCTTCCCCGAACGCCCCGTGAACGGGCGCACGCTGGGGGTGGGTGGGCAGTACCAGTGGCGGGCGGAAGGGGAGCACCACCTGTTCAACCCTGAGACGGTGTACAAGCTGCAGCAGGCCTGCCGCAACGATGATTACAAGACTTTTCAAGAGTACGCCGCGCTACTCAACGACCAGTCCAAGCGGCTGGGCACGCTGCGCGGGCTGCTGGAGTTCAAGTTTGCCGAGAACCCCATCCCGCTGGAAGAAGTGGAGCCGGTGGAGTCGATCGTGAAGCGCTTCAAGACCGGGGCCATGTCCTATGGCTCGATCAGCCAGGAAGCGCATGAAGCCCTGGCGGTGGCCATGAACCGCATTGGTGGCAAGAGCAACACCGGCGAGGGCGGCGAAGACCCGGCGCGCTACACCCCCGAGCCGAACGGCGACTCGAAGAACAGCGCCATCAAACAGGTGGCTTCGGCGCGCTTCGGCGTGACCAGCAACTACCTGGTGAACGCCCGCGAATTGCAAATCAAGATGGCGCAGGGGGCCAAGCCGGGCGAGGGCGGGCAGCTTCCGGGGCGCAAGGTGTACCCCTGGATTGCGAAGACGCGCCACTCGACGCCCGGCGTGGGGCTGATCAGCCCGCCGCCGCATCACGACATCTACTCGATCGAGGACCTGGCGCAACTGATCCACGATTTGAAGAACGCCAACCCCCAGGCCAGAATCAACGTTAAGCTGGTATCGGAGGTGGGCGTGGGCACGGGGGCGGCGGGCGTGGCCAAAGCGCACGCCGACGTGGTCCTGATCAGCGGTCATGACGGCGGCACGGGGGCTTCGCCACAGACGAGCATCAAGCACGCCGGGCTGCCCTGGGAGCTGGGATTGGCTGAGACGCACCAGACCCTGGTGATGAACAACCTGCGCAGCCGGATTGTGGTGGAGACCGACGGGCAGTTGAAGACCGGACGGGACGTGGTGGTGGCGGCGCTGTTGGGAGCCGAGGAGTTCGGCTTTGCCACAGCCCCGCTGGTGGTGCTGGGCTGCGTGATGATGCGTGTGTGCCATTTGGATACCTGCCCGACGGGCATTGCCACGCAGAACCCCGAACTGCGCAAGAACTTCCGCGGCGACCCGGCGCACGTGGTGAACTTCATGCGTTTCATCGCCACGGAGATGCGCGAGTGGATGGCCAGACTGGGCTTCCGCACGGTGGATGAAATGATCGGGCGGACGGACCGGCTGGAACCCAGGCGCGCGGTGGAGCATTGGAAGGCGAAGGGCGTGGATTTGACGCCGCTGCTGCACGTGCCCGAGGCGGGGCCCGAGGTGGGGCGGCGCTGCCTGATTGGGCAGGATCACGGCCTGGAGGAGACCCTGGACCGGCAAACGCTGCTGGCGCTGGCCCAACCGGCTCTGGAACGGGGCGAAGCAGTGCGGGCTATTTTGCCCATTCGCAACGTGCACCGGGTGGTGGGGACGCAGGTGGGCAGCGAGCTGACCCGGCGCTACGGGCCGCAAGGGCTGCCGGACGATACCATCCACTTCCATTTCAAAGGCTCGGCGGGGCAGAGCTTTGGGGCTTTTATTCCGCGCGGCATGACCCTGGAACTGGAAGGCGACTCGAATGATTACATTGGCAAGGGGCTGTCCGGCGGCAAGGTCATCGTTTACCCGCCGGAAGGCTCACAGTTTGCGGCGGAGGAAAACATCATCATCGGCAACGTGGCCTTCTACGGAGCCACCAGCGGCGAGGCGTACATCCGCGGAATGGCGGGCGAGCGCTTCTGCGTGCGCAACAGCGGCATGAAAGCGGTGGTGGAAGGAGTGGGGGACCACGGCTGCGAATATATGACCGGCGGGAAGGTGGTGGTGCTGGGGGCCACCGGGCGCAACTTTGCGGCGGGCATGTCCGGCGGAGTGGCTTATATCTTCAATTGGGACGGCGATTTTGCCCGACGCTGCAACCAGGAGATGGTGGAGCTGGAAAGCGTGAGCGAGGCGGACGAATTGGCCGAGGTGCGCGGGATGATCGAGAGCCACGCAAAACTGACCGGCAGTTTGTTTGCTTATCGCATTCTGGCCGATTGGCAGGAGACCTCGGCGCGGCTGGTGAAGGTGCTGCCCAAGGATTACAAACGCATGTTGGAGGCCTTCCGCAGCGTGGAGGCCGAGGGCTTGAGCGGCGAAGAGGCGGTGATGGCGGCATTCCAGTTGAACAGCCGCGATCTCGTGCGCGTGAGTGGAAACTAATTAGAGGTGCATCATGGCAAAACCAACCGGCTTCATGGAATTTGAGCGCGAACTTCCGGCGGACCTGCCGCCGCAAGAGCGGATTTTACATTGGAAG
>JAEXTI010000374.1 GCA_023406965.1 Chloroflexota bacterium | reverse complement strand
CCCTTCAGCTTTTGTGGCGGGGCCCGTCATGCGTCGGTCTTTCCGCTGGTTTCGAGCAGCGCATCGACTCGGGCCCACAGTTCGCGGATGTTGATGGGCTTGGACATGTACACGTCACAGCCGGCTTCCAGGGCTTTTTCGGCGTCTCCTTTCAATGCGTTGGCCGTGATGGCAATGATCGGCACATATTGTAGATGTTCAAGGTTGCTTGCTCGCAGGCGGCGGGCAATTTCATATCCATCGATATCCGGCAGGTTGATGTCCAGAAGGATTAGATCTGGTTTGACCTCTGAAGCCAGGTCAATGCCTTTTAGCCCGTTTTCGGCGGGGATGAAGTTGTGACCGATGGCCTCAATTGCTCGTTTGACGAGGGTCATATTATCGGGATTATCTTCAATATATAGGATCTTAGCTGCCATTATTTCTTCTCCTCAGTCTTTCCCTTCTGTTCGATGACCTCCACGACCTGATTGACAAAGGCGCGAACGGGCAAAGAACCCTTTTGATAAAGCCCTTCGATGTGGCCATTCAGACGTTTCAAATCTGCTTCCGAAATATCCTTTGCGCTGACAACGATCACCGGGATGTTTTGCGTGCGGGGGTCCAGTTTGAGTTCTTCCACAACACTGAAACCGTCCATTTCCGGCATGGTCAAATCGGTGATGATCAAGTCGGGCAAACGCTGGCGAGCCTGGGTGAGGCCTTCCCAACCATCCTGCGCGTGGAAAACCCGATAGGACTTGCGGGCTTCCAGGAAGCGGCGCACCAGCAAAGCATCGTCCCCGTTGTCGTCAATGAGCAAAATGGTGGTGGTCTTCTCGTCCAGGTTTTCGAGGGCAGAGACAAGACCTTCGCGGGGCGCGTTGCTGGCTTGTTCGGATATGCTAATGTCCACTCGCCATTGGTCACCCAGGACGTGCTTCTCGACCGGGAAGGTGTGACCGGTGCAGTTGATCATCACCAATTCGTCCGGGCGAATGACGCCCTCCTGGATCATCTTGCGTGTTCCGGCAAAGGCTACCGCAGAGGCCGGTTCAACGGCCATGCCTTCAGTTTTAGCCAGGCCCAGCATGGCCTGGAAAGCCTCGCTGTCGGACACTGCTTCCATTGTACCACCAGCTTGTTGGACGAGACGCCATAAATAGGTGTAGGGTTTTCCAGGGTCGCCGGTGGAAAGGATGGCGATGCGCGTTTCGGGTACGACCGGGTCGGCTTTATCTTTGCCGGCTTTGAAGGCTTTGACCATGGGGGCGCAGCCTTCTGCCTGGATGATGCCCAGGCGAGGCAGGCGGTCAATGAGACCCATGTCGAACATTTCCTGGAAGCCGTGGTAAACCCCCAGCGGCCCAAGACCACCGCTGACCGCCTGGATATACCAATCGGGGGCACGCCAGCCCATCTGCTCGACAATTTCGTAGGCGATGGTTTTCATGGATTCGCGGGCGGGGATGCTGCCGGCGCCGCGATCCAAAGTCAAGCCGCGCCGCTGGGCAAACTCGGCGGCGATTTGCTTGGTCTGGTCGTAGGTGCCGCTGACTTTAATGACTTCGGCACCGTAGAGCGCAGATTCACGCAGTTTTTCCTGCGGCACTAGCGAGGTCATGAAGACCCACAGTTTGATGCCGGCGCGGGCGCAGGCGGCGGCGTAGGCCACAGCGGCGTTGCCGGTGGAGGCGATGACGCATTCTTTGATGCCGTTTTCGACCATGGCGGCCACCGAGATGAACGCCTGGCGATCTTTGAAGGAACTGGTTGGGCCGTAGCGTTCGTCTTTCACGTACAGTTGTTCGTGCTGGTAGACAGTGGACAGGCGCGTGGTGCGCTCCAGGGGCGTCCAGCCGACGTTACCAAATTTGAGTTCTTTGGGTTCGGCTACCGGCAGCAAATCGTGGTAACGCCAGATGTTGAGAGGGCGGCCGGGCAGCCCGCGGAAAAGCTCGCGCTTGAAAGCGGCATAGTCGTAAACAGGTTCTACCCAGATGCATTTGCACTGGTCGCACGAGTTCGGCACGGCAGGCCGGTAATCCTGCTCGTGTCCGCACTCTTTGCATTTGACATATAACGGTTTGGCCATGAACTCCTCGAGTTAAGTCGGTTTGACGGCGACGAAGGGCAATTCCATGATGAAGGTTGAACCTTCGCCCGGAATGCCAGAGCTTTCGGCCCATAATCTTCCGCCGTGCATTTGCACCAGGCGGCGACTGATGGGCAGGCCCAGGCCGGTTCCGCCCACTTTGCGGGTGGTGGAGGTGTCGACCTGGCTAAAGGCTTCGAAGATCATTTCCAGTTTGTCGGGCGGGATACCCATGCCCGTGTCCTTGATGCGGACGCGGAAGTTGGTCTCGCTAATGGCATTAACGTGGATACTAATGCCGCCTTGCGGTGTGAATTTCACCGCGTTGGAGATGATGTTGATGATCACCTGGCGCAAGCGGGTGCGGTCGGCGGTGATTTCGCCAACCCTCTCGTCGAAGTGATCTATGCGGAAGAAAAGACCCTTTTGCTGAGCCAGCGATGCGGTAATTTCCATCGATTCAGTAATGAGATCGTGCAGAGGGAATTTCTCCAGCCCCAGGCTCATCTTGCCCGCTTCGATCTTGGACATATCCAGAACTTCATTGATCAGGCCAAGCAGGTGCTTGCCGTTCTTTTGAATCAGGTTGATGTCGTTGATCATCTGGTCGGTCAAGGGGCCGTCCAATTCGAGCAACAGCACTTCGGCGAAGCCCAGGATAGAGTTGAGCGGGGTGCGCAGCTCATGACTCATGTTGGACATGAAGGAGGACTTGAGGTGATCCAGTTCGCGCAGGCGGTCGACCGTGACGGCCTGTTCCGCGTACAATTCGGCGTTTTGCAGCGCAACCGAAACCTGGGAAGCCAGGGTTTGGAAGGTGCGCGCATCTTCGCGGGTGAAGCGGTTGGGTGTTTCGGACATGGCGCTGAACACGCCCATCAAGCGCTCGCCGACCAGCAGGGGAATGTTGATTTCGGCCCGCACCTGGGGCAGGATTGGGTTGGGAATGAAGCCAGGATCCAGTTGCGAGTCATTCATGATGACCATTTGGCGAGAGCGCACAGCCCGGCTGACGGGGAATTGGTTGTCGTTGATGCCGGTGAGGATGCCGGAGGCAACCAGCAGGCTGCCGGCGGTGCCTGAACCGGCAGCAACTTCGAGGGCGTTGAGCTCGTAATCGTAGCGGTAGACCTGCACGTGGTACAGGTTGAAACTGGTGCGGGTCAAATCCACCACGGTTTGGAGCAGTTCTTGCGGGTCGAGGATGGAAGAGGCCGCGGTACTCACCTGGGCCACGGTTTGCAGTTCGGCGGCGCGTTTGCGGGTTTGCTCCAGCAACATGCGGTTGTTGACCACCACCGCGGCCTGGCGGGCCAGGGTGGAATACAAGCGCTGCTCATGATCGGTGAATTGGTGAGGCTGGTCCCAGTGGATGAAGACGATTCCGACCCAGCGTCCGCTGATGGTGAGGGGCAGCGCAGCCAGGGATTTGGCCCCGGTCTTGTCGAGGATTTCGCGGGCCTGATCGTGGAACTGGCGCGAGGTTTCCAGATCTGCAATCAAGATCGGCTCGTTCAGTTCCTCGAGGAAGGCAGCGTAGGCGGGGTAATCGGCCAGGGCCAGGCGAGTCCCTTCGGGCATGATCTGGGTGCCTTCACCGGGGTACCACACGGCGGCAAGTGAGAGCGATTCAGGCTGTCCGGCTTCATCGAGGTTGATGATGAACAGGCGGCTGTCGCGCGCGCCCGTTGTGATGGCCGGTTCAGATACCGAGGTGAGGGCTTCGTCCAGGGATTGGGCCGTGCTCAAGCGGGCGCTAATGCGATAAAGCAGTTCGGTTTCCGAAAGGGCTTGCTCGCGTTGTGCCGCCAGGCGTAGTCCTTCGAGATGGGTGGACAGGCGGTCGCCGATGATGTTAACCAGGTTATTGTCCTCGGGGGCCAGATCCTGGTCGCTTTGAACACCGAACCAGCCGATTGGGTGATCGCGGATGGTGAGCGGCTGAGAGACGATGTCGGGAATTTGCCGGGCTTCTGTTTCGGGCAGGGGTTTGACCAGGCTGCGATCGTATTGATAGGTGAGGTGGGGCAGACCAGTGCTGGTGAAGTAGGCTTCCCAACCGCTGCGGGTCAGGTCTTGAATGGCGTGCTCGGATCGCTCGCGGTAGTGGCGCGACTCTTCCAGGAAGCGTAAGTTTTGCACTTGCTGCGACAGGCGTTGTGCTACGGTCTCGACCAGCGAAGTGTCGTCAGGGCTTAATTCCTGCCCGGGCGCGGGTTCGACCGCCAGTTGACCTTTGAACAATTCGCCGCTGCGCAGTGAAACGCGCAATCCGTTGATTTCATCGGGCGATGTTTCGGCAGGGCGTACGTCCTGCTGGTCAAACTCAAAGCTGAGGCTGGCGCGGGTTGTGGAGGCAGCGCCGCCGGTATTGCTGGATTCGGCGGCCTCGGCGGGCGATTGGCGGGAGAGGCGGTTGACGGCTTGTTCGGCTTGCTCGCGTGAGCGGTCAGCTTCGTCGATGAGTTGCAGCGTTTCGAGTTGTTGCGCCAGCCGGGCCAGCACATTCTTGACCAATTCGGCCTCGTTTTGGCTCCATTGCTTTCCGGACTCACGTTCCAGTTGCATGGTTCCCACCGGGCTGCCGCCAATTTTGACTGGAATGGTGAGTTGCGTTGTGGCCAGATCATTGTTTTGCCCCTGGCCGTTGACCGGTTGAACCTGATCGGATTGGGCCTGGTAGGCAAATCCCAATTGTTCTGTACGGTGGATGCCGTCGAGGAATTCGTTCCAGCCGGAATGGGCTCTGACGCGG
>JAEXTI010000358.1 GCA_023406965.1 Chloroflexota bacterium | reverse complement strand
CTCCGGCAGTAGCGGTAGTGGTCATGGGCATCGAGATTTACCTGCCGCTGGCAGGCATGGTGGACACGAGCGAGGAACGCTCCCGCCTGGAGAAAGACCTGGCGGATACGGACGGGCAGATTGAGCGCCTGGAGAAGCTGCTGGGCAGTTCGTTTGCCGAGAAGGCCCCGGCAGCGGTGGTGGAGAAGGAACGCCAGAAACTGGCGACTTACCGCGAAACCGCGACGCGTTTGAAAGAGCAGATCGAAGCGCTGGGATAAAGCAATCCAACAAAAAAAGCTGGCGCAAACGCGCCGGCTTTTTTTTGTTGGTGAAATGTTAAACCGTTCGGGTGACCAAAAATTCTTCGAATTCGCCGCTGGGTTCTTGCCATTCCTGGCTGACGTGGGTGACAAACGAGCCGCGCGGGCCGGTTTGCAACCAGTCGCGCAAGCGCTCCAAATCTTCACGGGGGCCTTCGGCGAGCACTTCCACATCGCCTTCATAGGTGTTGCGCACCCAGCCGGTCAAGTCCAGCTCTTCGGCCCGGTCACGGACGAAGGCGCGGAAACCGACCCCCTGAACGTGGCCTGATACGACGGAATGCAGGCGAGCGTGGCCCGGAATCTTCATCTTGATTTCTGTTCGGCGGGCTTTGGGCGGCGGGAAGCAAGCACGATGCTGACGATCATCATGCCAAACATCACGCCCGCCACAGCGAGGTAGGGGAATAGCTTACGCGCCACCAGACCTTCGGGGTTGACGCCCAGGCTTTCTTGCTGCCAGCGATATTCGAGTTGCGAGAGGGTCAATCCAAAGGCAGAGGAGACGCCCTTGTCGCAGGATAAGCCATCTTTGTATTTAAGAGTCAGGTCTCGCATGCCGCTGGCGCCGTATTGTTCATAGAGGTAGCCCATGAAGGAAGCCGACTGGGCATAGGACAAGAAAGCGCCGGAGGCATCCCGAGGGAACCCGGCACACAGGTCGGCGAGCGGGAGCAGCTTGCGAGTTTCGACTGCTTTTTCGAGGGCCCGGCCGTACTCGGGATTGGGGTATAACTCGGCTTCGGAGGCCATGCCTTCGATCAGCCAATAGGGTTGGTTGGTGAAATTCTCGCCAATGACCTCGTACTGAGCCAGGTGCATCAACTCGTGGGGAATCTGGCGCTGCATTTCCAAACCTTCGTCTGGGCCGGCGGGAATGGAGATGAGCACCACGCCCAAATCGGGCGCAGCGTGACCGGCCACCCAGGAAGGGGTGCCTTTCATGACCCCTTGCAGGTCGGAAGACGAACCGTAAATGAAAATACGGATGGGGTCTGAAAACCGGGCCGGGAGCAGAGTCTGAACACTTTTCATACCCGCCACGGCGTTGTTCAAAGCGGACTGCCCAAAGGCTATGTCGCGGTCATACCAGTACACCGACAGCGAGCCTTCCGATAAATCTTGCCAGGTATAGCGCGTGTCGATGTAATCGACACGGTAATGCTCGCTGGTGACGGGCTGCCCGGACTCGAACTCGGCGCGGAAAGCATAGGTGACCTGGGCGAAGGGGCGAATGGAATAGCGCCCGGGGTCCAATTGGTATTGCAACTCACCACGCTCATTCAACTCCACGGGCAGATACACAGGGGCGGCTCCCTGCGGCTCCAGCAGGAGATAGAGAGCCTGGAGCGGGGTAGTGGTTTCGATGCGGGCCTGGAAGAGGATGTGCTCGCCAAAACTGACAAAGGCGGCCACGTCGTTGAACTGCACCGCAGTCTGAGCGCGGGCAGCGGAAGGCACTCCGGCCAGCCACGCCAGGGCTAGCAGGAGGGTCAGACCTGCCCGAGCCAACCTATGCTTTGTCCGAGGACTCCCCATCATCTTCCTCGTCGTCGCTCTCTTCGTCGTCCTCATCATCAGAGGATTCGGCTTCCAGATCGACTACATTGCCAAACAGCTCTTCATCCTCCAGATCAATGTCCATGAGGTCCATCTTGTTGACCTGTTCGGTGAGGGAAAGATTGTCGAGGGCGTTGAGGATGAATTCCTCGTCTTCGTCGTTCTCGGCTTTCTCCAGCAAATCTTCCAAAGTCTCTTCGACTTGCTCGCCGCCGATTTGCGAAAGCGCCCAGATGGCTGCGTCGCGGATATCGGGGTCAAGGGCTTCTTCCTCGAACAAGTCGAGCAAGCTGCGGCGGCTGGATTCCAGGGTCAGTTCGCCACAAGCGCGGACGGCTTCGAGCTGCACGTTGAACTTGGGATGGTTGAGCATGCGCCGGACGTGGGTTTCGTAACGAGTCGCGTCGTAGGAGCGGCCCATGGCAAACAGCGCGCTGGAGATCCAGTCGGGATCGTCCATGTTATAAGCGGCTTCGATCAGGGCGGGGACCTCATCGCGGCTGGAGAAGCCCAGGGACTCGATGGCGCGGCGGCGAACTAGGGCGTCATCGGCGCCGTTTGCAACAGCGATCAGGTGGTCTTCGATGGGTTTTAATTCGGCGTTCAGTTCTTCCAATTCACCAAGATAGATATACATGCCCAGACCCCAGGTGGCCGCGGCACGCACTTCAACGGCAGGATCGTGCAGGCTGAGGCGGGTGTATACGGGGATCAGACCTTCGCTGCCCGTATCCCATAACATGCTGATGGCGCGGGCGCGGGCGCTCGGTTCTTCGTCTTGCAGCGCCAGGAGAGCTACATCATTGAACAGCAAGCGGGTGTCCTCCTCCTGCATCTCTTCCAGATCTTCCAGCATGGACAGTCGCCGCGATGCCGGGATGTCTTTCCAAATACCGGCTAACTGCTCGGCTTTTTCAGGGGTTAAATCTGAGAGGTGCTGAAGGTACTTTGGTGGGAAGGGGCGTTCTTCATCTACCAGAGCGTTTAGGATGGACGAAAATTCGACTTTTGGATGGTTGCGGCTGCCTTTTACACGCTTACCCATGAGCTTTCTCCTAGAACTTGATTGGATTGATAATGTCTTGCGCGACGATGACGAACATCAAGATGATGAGGGCAATAAAGCCGATGGCGTGGACGTAGGCTTCTTTCTCGGCCGGGACCCGCTTGCGGAAAAGGATTTCCGGCAGCAGGAACAGGATGCGACCGCCATCCAGCGCGGGCAGCGGCAACAGGTTGGTGAAACCCAACGCAACAGAAATGACAGCCAGCAGCGAAAGCCGGGTGACAGGTGTTGATTCTGGGCTTTCAGCCGCTACCTGAGTATCGATCTCGCTGGCCTTGGACCACATGCTGAACAGGCCCACGAAGCTCACCAGGCGAGCCTGATCGGCAGGGATTTGTCCGGTGACGAGCATGACGG
>JAEXTI010000346.1 GCA_023406965.1 Chloroflexota bacterium | reverse complement strand
GCTGGCCGGATGTGTGGCCCAACTGGAATCACGTTGGGCGCGAGGGGCAAGTGTTCAAGGTGGATGTGTATTCCTCCTGCGACGAGGTGGAACTGCTGCTCAACGACCAGCCCCTGGGTCGCAAACCGGCCGGCAAAGCCAATAAGTACATTGCCAGCTTTGAGGTCAATTACGAACCCGGAGAGTTGAAAGCGGTGGGTTACATGCAGGGCGTCCAGGCACAGGAAGCGACGCTCAGCACCACCGGTCCTGCGGCGGCCTTGCGCCTGACTCCCGACCGGGATGCGCTGCGGGCCGAACCCGACGACTTGAGCTACGTCACGGTGGAGATCATCGATGCTGCCGGGCAGGTGCTGCCCAATACCGACCGCACGCTGAACTTCCATTTGAGCGGACCCGGCGAAATCGCCGCCGTGGGCAGTCCCGATCCCATCAGCGCGGAGGATTACCGCGGTAACACGCGCACCACGCACCGCGGGCGGGCCCTGGTGGTGGTGAAAACCAGCGGCAAACCCGGCACGCTGCGCCTGAAAGCAGAGGCCGAGGGGTTGCCCAAGGAAGAAGTTGAGATCACGGTAGGATAAAATTTAAAACCCTAAGGGTCTTCGGAGACCCTTAGGGTTTTCTTATTACCTTTCTACCCATACAGGTTCTTGTGCACCGCGCTGAGGGCGCGCACCTGCTCCCCGGCGTGGTAGGACGAGCGCACCAGTGGGGCGCTTTCTACCCACTTGAAGCCGATGCCCAGGCCGAACGCTTTCAACTCAGCGAACTCTTCCAGTGTGTAGTAGCGGTCGATGGGCAGATGCTTGCGGCTCGGCTGCAAATACTGTCCGATGGTCAGGATGTCCACGCCCCACGAGCGCAGGTCGCGCATGACCTCTTTGACCTCGTCCATCGTCTCGCCCAGGCCCAGCATGATTCCCGATTTGGTCAGCACGTCGGGGTCAATACGCTTGGCGTTGCTCAGCGTGGCTTGCGCCCACTCGTAGCGGTCCTGCGGCTGGACCTGTTTGAACAGCCGCGGCACGGTCTCGACGTTGTGGTTGAGGATTTCGGGGCGGGCCGCTACCACCATGCGCAGCGCTTCCACGCTGCCCTTGAAGTCGGGGATGAGCACCTCGATGGAGCAGCCGGGGTGAATCTCGCGGATGCGGTGGATGAGCATGGCAAAAATCGGCGCGCCACCGTCGCGGCGGTCATCGCGGTTGACGCTGGTGATGACGGCGTGCTTCAGGTTCATGGCCTTCACCGACTGGGCCACCCGCTCCGGCTCCAGAAAGTCGAGCATGGCGGGGCGGCCGTGCTTGATGTCGCAGAAGCCGCAGGTGCGCGTGCACACGTCGCCCATCATCAAGAAGGTAGCCGTTCCAGAACCCCAGCACTCGCCCATGTTGGGGCAACCCGCCTCTTCACAGACGGTGTGCAGGGATTTCTGGCGCATCAAAGTCTGAAGTTGTTCATACACCTCGCCGGATGGCGCGCGCACGCGAATCCAGGGTGGGCGTCGCAGGGGCGTGGTGTCGGTTGTTTCAGGGTTCACCCGATCGCGGGTCGGCTGCATAAATTACCTCCAATAAAAGAGAAGAGTTACTTCTCCACGAATTTCACGAATTCACACGAATATAAACCATTAATTTTCGTTGTCAAGTTTGCGGACACGAAGTTGGACGCCTTCGCGGCCCACGACTTCCACGCGGCTGCCCTTGGGAGCCTTTTCGGCAGGGTTATCCAGCACCGCCGTCCACAGTTCGCTGCCCATTTGCACCGAGCCGTCGGGAGCCAAATCGGTGCGCGCCACACCCACCTTGCCCGCCAGCGCTTCAATGCCCGTGACCACCGGCACGCGCAGGGCGCGCAAGGCAAAGGTCATGATTGCAAAGAACAGCCCGCCAATGGCCACGCCCGTGCCGATGACCAGCGGCACCGACACGCGCTGGAAATCAGGCACGTTGGGCGAATTGAACAACACTAGCGCTCCCACGATGAACGTCGCCACGCCCGCTGTCGTAAGCCCGCCGTGGGTGGGAGTCTTCAGTTCCAGAATAAACAGGACGAAGGACATGATCAGGAAGATGATTCCAAACCAGTTGACCGGCAGCAGGCCCAGGCCAAACACTGCCAGCGCCAGGCAAACCGCGCCGATGAAGCCCGCCACCCATCCGCCGGGGCTGGATAACTCAATCAAGATGGCCTGCACACCCACGCTGAGCAAAATGAAAACCAGGTTGGCATTCGTCAGCAGTTGCAGGAGTTGCTCGAGCAAGGTCGGCTGCATTTCTACCACCAAGGCGCCGGCTGTCTGTAAGATCACCTCGTTGTCCAGATGGTAGATTTTGAATCCGTCCAGTTGGGTCATCAAGTCACCCAGATCGCGAGCCACGAAATCGATCAGGCCTACTTGCAGCGCCTCATCCGATGACACCGCTCGCGCTTCTTCGATGGCGGCTTCGGCCAGCCGGGTGGCTTCTTCGGGGCGGTGCGTTGTCAAAGACCGCACGGTGGCCTTGTACATTTCTTTGAGCTTGGTCTCCATCGTCTCGCCGATGTCCTCGCCCGAACCGCCCACCGGACTGGCCGCGCCGATGGCAGTTTCGGGGGCCATTGCGGCAGCGTGCCCCGCCAGGGTCATCAACGTTCCAGCCGAACCGGCCATGGCTCCGGCCGGGGCCACGTATACCACTATGGGCACCGGGCTGTTGCGAATCTGCGTAACCAGTTTGCTCATCAAATCCGTACTGCCGCCGGGAGTGTTGAGGGACAGCACCACAATTTCGGCATCGCGCAGTTGGGCCGTTTTAATACCGCGGTCGATCATCTCTTCCCAAATCGGGTTCAAGGGTCCTTCCAGGCGCACTACCACCGCCACAGGGCTGCCGCTTTGAGCCTGTGCCGCCGGAGCGGGGAATGCCGCCAGGAGCAGCGCGGCTATCCAGGCCAACAACCCGATCCAGCGTATGGTCTTCCGGAATTTCATTTCAGCCTCCTGCTGTGTGTCAGCTTCTTTATTATAACGTGAACTACCGTGCTTCTGGACGCTCGCCCCGGATCGTACAGCGTTTTTTAGGAAGTTATCCTTCCTAAAAACGGCGGCGCTTCTTTGCGAGAATGCTATAATTTAAACATGGCAATCACGATCAACGATTTCTTGTTTGCCGGGTTAGCCCTGGGGCTGGTCATTATGATCACCGTGCTGGGAATCCTGGGAGGGCTGCGCTGGCTGCGCGGGAAGAACCAGACTCGCCTGGATGCGCTGAAAGAACACGTGCGCGGGC
>JAEXTI010000195.1 GCA_023406965.1 Chloroflexota bacterium | reverse complement strand
CTGTCCCTTTCCAGGCCGGCAACCTGGGCGAATTGCTTCTTGAGGTGGTCGACGATTCGGATCAGCGCAACTGGACGGATGATGACCGCTTCATGGTCATGGAAATCACTACCCAACTGGCCCTGGCCCTGGAGAATGCTCGCCTTTACCAATCTGCGCAACAGGAACTGGCTGAAAGAGTCCGCGCCGAGGAAGTCATCCTTCACCGGAACCAGGACCTGGCCATCCTCAACCGGATCGGGCAGCGTTTGTCCAAACTGACCTCGCGCGAGGATATTTATCAGACCCTGACAGAAATGGTCGGCGAACTCCTCGATAACCGCAACTTGATTCTGGCGGTCATCGATCACAAGAACGGAGAAATTTCATTCCCTGTCTACCGTGTGGATGGGCAGCCCGTTCAGGTAGAGACTCGCGCTCCCTCCAACGAACTGGTCGATTACGCCGTACAATCTCCCGAGCCTCTTCTTGTCCACGACCAGGTCAGCGAGCGACTTCAAGCATTGAATATCCAGCTACCCAAGCGAATCCCCTCCTCGTTGATGCTCATCCCGCTCATCGCCGGTGGTGACCAGGACGGCGCCCTCGTCATTCAAGACTTCGACAACCAGAACGCCTCCCAGTTTGATGAGGTGCATACCGAACTGCTCTCCACTGCTGTTTCTCAAGCCGCCATTGCGTTGGAAAACGCTACCCTGTTTGAGCAAATGCAGACAGCGTTGAACGCAATTGAAAATCGCGAGCGCTACCAGGCCAGCGTGGCTCGCTCGGTGGCTTCCCTGTCCGAGCTTGGCGCCCAGGCCCTGCCTGATGTGCTCAAACACATGGCCAATGCATCCCAAGCCAACCGCGTCTATTTTGCTCAATACGCGGACGACGAAACCAACCCCCACTGGAAGCTGGTCGAAGATTACACCGCGCCACTTTCGGCCTACTTGTTCGACCGCACGCGCATTCAAACCATCCCCCTCACCGCCTTAGGCGACTCGATGCCCGGTTTGCTCAGCCAGGGTTGGATGGCTCCTCTGGCGCCGGAATCTAACAACACCACCTCCGCAGCGTTCTTCAAAGAGCAAAACATACAGTCTGCTCTTGTTCTGGCTGTCACCGGCAGCCGCAACGTTCCCGGCTTGCTGGTTTTTGACCAAATTGACCATCCACGCCAGTGGCTCACCGAAGAGGTCAACATTCTACGCGTGGCTGCCGACGCCATCTCGAACACCTACGTCCGCGAAAACCTGCTCTCACAGTTGCAAGTCAACCTGGACGAAACCGAGAACCTTTACCGGGCTACCAACCGCCTGGTGCTGGCTAATGACTACCAGGAAATGCTGGCCGCGGTCATCAACGGCGTCAAGCTCACCGGCATCAATCGCGGCGTGCTCCTCCTCTACGAAACCGACGCATCCAACCGGGTCAACAAAGTTGAGGTCCATGCCAACTGGTATTCCGGGTATGGTAGCCCCCCTCCCCCCGTCCAAACCATCTTCCCGCGCGAAGTGCACGATCGCTTCCGCAACATCACCTCGCCCGTGTTCGTCGATGACATAGCCACCTCCTCCATTGATGCCAACTTCCGCCAGTATTTGGAACACCGTCATGTCCGCTCCATGGGCATCCTCCCGCTCATCGCCGGAAAACGCCAAATGGGCGTCCTCCTTTTGGAAGGCGACGACCGCCACACCTTCACTGGCAGCGAAACCCGCACCCTCCCCCCGTTGGTCGATCAGTTGACCATCGCGGTCGAAAACCAGCGCCTGTTTGCCCAAACCCAGGCTGCCCTGGCCGAAACCGGCCTGCTTTACAACGTCTCGAACCAGATCGCCCAGGCGCGGGATATTGATCAAATGTTGTCGCTGGTAGAAGAAAACGCCCTGCCTCAAAGAGCGGAGCGCGTGTCGATCATTCTCATCAACAAAGACCACAGCGGTGAGATGGCCGACCTGGAACTTACCGGGTATCACGACCGCGGCGGGCAATACCAGGCAGTAGATACCCACATACCCGTTGACGATCTGCCCCTGGTTCGCTTACTCTCTGATGACGGGTTGGTCATCAACGATGTGACCGAATTCCCCATCGACCCGGCCTCGCGCAAGACGCTCGAAAAGCTCGAGATGCCCGCCTGCGCGATCCTGCCTCTACGCACCGGTGGCAATCTCACCGGCGTGTTGATCGCTTCTTCTCGCCAGCGAGCCGAATTCTCTACGCAAGAAGTAGCACTGCTGCGCACCGTCGCCAACGGTATCGCTGTGGCGGTCGAGAAACTACGGTTGCTCAGCCAGGCCCAACGCCGCGCGCTAGAGTTGGAAACCGCGTCTGAAATTGCCCGCGACACCGCCTCCACCCTCACGCTCGATCTGCTATTGGAGCGCATCGTCAACCTGCTCATCGACCGCTTCAGCTTCTACCACGCCTCCATCTTCCTGCTGGACGAATCCGGCACCTTCGCCACGGTGCGCGAATCAACCGGCTCTGCTGGCGCCGAGCTCAAACGCCGCGGGCACAAACTGGCCGTTGGCTCACGTTCGGTTGTGGGCACCGTCACCGCCACCGGCGAGCCTTTTGTGCTCAACGACGTGCTCAACTCGCCCATGTACTACCCCAACCCGTTGCTCCCCGACACCCGCGCCGAAATGGGCCTGCCCCTCAAACTGGGCAACACGGTCATCGGCGCGCTGGACATGCAATCCAAGAGCACCAACGCCTTTGGTCCCGATGACGTCAACGTGTTGGGCATCCTTTCAGACCAAATCGCCATCGCCATCGAGAACGCCCGCGCTTACGAGCTCGCCCAACACGCGGTGGAAGAAATGCGCGAGGCCGACCGCGTGAAGAGCCAGTTCCTGGCCAACATGAGCCACGAGCTGCGCACCCCGCTCAACTCCATCATTGGCTTCTCGCGCGTCATCCTCAAGGGCATTGACGGCCCGGTGAACGAAATGCAAACGCAGGACTTGTCTGCCATCTACAACTCCGGACAGCACCTGCTGACCCTCATCAATGAAATCCTCGACTTCTCCAAGTTGGAAGCAGGCAAGATGGAACTCTCGCTCAGCGACATCAATGTGAGCGACATGATCAACGGCGCCATGTCCACCGCCGTCGGTTTGGTCAAAGACAAACCCATCAAGCTCGTCCAGCTCGTCGAGCCCGACCTGCCTGTGGTGCGCGCCGATATGACCCGCGTCCGCCAGGTGTTGATCAACTTCCTTTCCAATGCAGCCAAATTTACCGATGAAGGCGCCATCACGGTTGAAGCTCGCCGGGCGCGCAGCCCCAAGGGCATCCCCGAGGTGATGGTCACCGTATCCGACACCGGCCCCGGCATTGCCGACAGTGACCGCGTCAAATTGTTCCTGCCCTTCTCCCAAGTAGACGACTCGCCCACCCGCAAGACCGGAGGCACCGGCCTGGGTCTTTCCATCTGCCGCTCGCTCATCGAAATGCACGGCGGGCGCATCGGCTTGCTTTCCAGCGTGGTGGGTCAAGGCAGCATCTTCTTCTTCACCTTGCCTTACCAGGAAGAAGAAATCTCTAGCCCCAGCGAATCTCACATCGTTCTGTGCATCGACGACGACCCGCAAGTCATCAACCTGTACGAGCGCTTCTTGCAGCCCCAGGGCTACAAGGTCATCCCGCATGTAGACCCCAAAACCGCTGTGGCTGCTGCCAAGCAGCACCGTCCCTTTGCCATCACCGTTGATGTAATGATGCCCGAGCGAGACGGCTGGCAGGTGATGAACGATCTCAAATCCGATCCCGCCACCCGCGACATCCCGGTGGTTGTGTGCAGCATCTTGGAAGAAGAAGAGAAAGGCTTTAGCCTGGGCGCTGCCGATTACCTGGTCAAACCTTTCGTCCAGGAAGATCTGGCCAACGCCATTCACCGTCTGGATCGCGATGGGCAAATCACCGAAATTCTGTTGATCGATGATGAGCCGGGGGATTTACGCCTGGTGCAAAAGATGCTTGAAGAACAGCAGCGCTACCGGGTCCGTTTGGCCGAAGGTGGCACCAATGGTTGGGATGCCATCCAAAACAAGAAGCCCGACGCCGTCATCATGGACCTGTTCATGCCCGACATGGACGGTTTCACCCTCATAGGCCACCTGCGCGCCGATCCAAAGTTGCGCGACCTGCCGGTCATCATTCTCACCGGCGCCGATTTGACCGCCGAGCAGCATGAAAAGTTGAATCAATTCGGCCAACAATTGCTCACCAAAGGCTATCTGCGCGAAAACGAATTGCTCAACACATTGGAAAAATCGCTGCGCAAACTTCGCACCGCCCCCAAAGCAACCGGCGGAACCAAGTAACTAATCACATAGGATAACTGAACGCATGCCCCCAAATCTTTATGTCGAATGCCTCGATTGCGGACACCAGACTCCCTTTACGGTCACGAAACCTGCTTGCCCAAAATGTGGAAGCAATTGGCGCGAAGCGCGCTATGACTACGCCGCGGTAGCACAGGACTGGCCCGCTCTATTACCCAACCGGCCATTTGACATCTGGCGATATCAAGAACTGCTCCCGCTCCAAGGGCCTAATATGGAACTGACCTTGGGCGAAGGTGGAACTCCGCTCATTCGTGCCAACAACCTGGGAATGATGCTAGGCTGCCCCAATCTGTACGTGAAGGACGAACGCCAGGGACCGACGGCCTCTTTCAAAGATCGCCAGGCCGTCGTCACGATTGCCGCTCTGAAGGAAGCCGGGGTGAGCGAATTCGTCATTGCCTCCACCGGCAACGTCGCCATTTCTTACTCCGCCTACGCCTCCCGGGCCAGCATCAAGTTGTGGGCCTTCCTCACCAGCCTGGTTCCCGCCGCAAAAATGCGCGAAGTAGCCATTTACGGCACGCAAGTGATCAAAATCACCGGTTCCTATGACCAGGCCAAGAAGGTAGCCTCTGAATTCGCCCACCAGCGCGGTCTATCCATCGACCAGGGCGCTCGCACCATTCCCTGCATCGAAGCCATGAAAACCATCTCCTTCGAGTTGGCCGAACAGCTCACCCGCCTGTCGGGGCCCGGCGAGACCACCCCGTGGCGCGCCCCCGATTGGTACATCCAATCCGTTTCCGGCGGCATGGGCCCCATTGGCGTCATCAAAGGCTTTAAAGAATTGAAGGAGATGGGGCTGGTAGACAAAATCCCCAAAATCGCCGCCTTGCAAGCCGAAGGCTGCGCCCCCATGGCCCACGCCTGGAAGCAAAACCGCGACACAGCCATTCCAGTGCAATCGCCGCGCACCCACATCGCCACCCTGGCCACCGGCGACCCTGGCCGCACCTACACCATTCTGCGCCAGAAAATGCTCGAGTCCTCCGGCGGCGTGATCGACAGCGTGAGTGACGAAGAAGCCTTCCGCGCCATGCACTACCTGGCCAAGATGGAAGGCCTGTCGGTTGAACCCGCCTCCGCGGTTGCATTTGCCGGGCTGGTCAAGCTGGTCCGCGCCGGCATCATTAAATCCCACGAAACCGTAGTGATCAACTGCACCGGCCACACCATGCCCATCGAGCGCAACATCCTCGGCGAGGGTTGGTCGCGAGATATCGTCTTCCCACAGGATGGCATGGAAGAGAGCCAGGAAGAAGGTTTGTTGGCAGCCCTCAGCAAGGTGGGCATCGATCGCTTCCCGCGCATTGCCATTGTGGACGACAACCCCGAAGTTCGTCGCCTGGTGCGCCGCATCCTTCAATCGCAGGGCAACTACACCCTCTTTGAGGCCACCAACGGTCGAGAAGCAGTGGAACTGGTCCAGCGCGAACATCCCAACCTCATCATCCTGGATTTGATGATGCCCGAAATGGACGGCTACGCAGTGATGGACGAACTCAAGAACTCGCCTGACACAGCCGATATCCCGATTATTGTGGTGACCGCCAAAGAGCTAACCCCCGCCGAAAAAGACCGCATGCGCGGCCACATCCAGAAGCTCATGCAGAAGGGCGACTTCATGAGTGATGAACTACTCGATGAAGTAAGAGCCTTGCTCAGATAACCTCCGGAAAAACGCGGATGGGGGTGCCGCCACCCCAGAGGAAAGGGTAGCGTATGGCAATCGCCGGGCAACGCAAGGGAATAGTAGCCGCACTCTCATCTGCCGTCTTTTTGGGGGTTGTCCCCATCTTCGGCAAGGTGGCTATCAATTCCGGCTTCTCCCCGCTGTCGGTCATCGTTCTGCGCACCGGCATTGCCGCCCTGCTCATGTTGCTAGTTATGGCCATCGCCATGCGCCAGTACTTTTACATCTTCTCTGTCGGCCTCATCGGCTGCCTTCTGGCCGGATTCGTCAACGGTGTGGGCTCGGTGCTGTATTTCAGCGCCCTCGCCCGCCTGGATGCCTCCATCGGCCATTTGCTGTACTCGTTTTACCCCATCTTTGTGGCCCTGTGGTTGCTCCTCGACCGGCAAACAATTACTCGCCTGACCATCTTCCGTTTGATCCTCTCTGTTCCCGCGGTCATCTTGTTAGTTTACACTGGCGATAGGGCCGTGGACCCGATCGGCGCGCTAATGATGCTCGGTTCAGCCATTCTCTATGCCCTGCACCTCATCATCAACCAGCGCGTACTATACGAAGTTCCGGCGCAGACCGTCACCCTGTACACCTTGCTGGGCATGGCCGTCACCGTCTTGCTGGCGTACTTACTGCTTGACCGGCAAATCCCCAGCGGCAACGTGGCCTGGTGGGCGGCCATTTCAATGGCCCTCATCACCTTTTTCTCGCGCTTCACTCTTTTCTTGGGGATCAAGCACCTGGGCGGGCTGCAAACTGCCCTGCTGGGGTTGGGTGAAATCCTCATCACCGTCGTGCTGGCGGTCTTCACGCTGGGCGAGTCCTTGAACCTGACCCAGGTGCTGGGTGGGATTCTGCTGGCGGTCAGCCTGATCCTGGTTGCCTTTGATCG
The DNA here is from genome assembly GCA_023406965.1 of Chloroflexota bacterium. Next base: position 3,729 of record JAEXTI010000195.1, on the reverse strand, counting down.
CATTCCACCACACAAACGCTACAATACGGGAATCCTATCCTGGCTGACGCCCACCAAGATTCCTACCGCTCCCGATCTGAACTGGCACCAGTAATTTCCCCAAAAAAGATGTGTGCAAGGCGCTTTTGTGCCTTGCACACATCTTTTTTCGTGAATTCGGGGATAAGTCACGTTAATTGTGGGTTTTACATCTCCAGAACATACCCCGCGCCGCGGATATTCTTGATCCACTCGTTCCACCCGGGCAGCACCACCAGCTTTTGCCGCAAACGGCTGACCACCGGGCGAAGGATTTTGGCGGCCTCCTCGTTATCCACACGATAGCCCTGGCATGCGTGCACCAGGTCCGAATGGGTTATAACTTGCCCGCTCAACTCGTAGAGAACTTCCATCAGGCGTGACTCGGTGGGCGTCAAATTGACCATGCCGCCGTCCCAGGTGATTTCTCGCCGGCTGCAATCCAACATAGCGCCGCCCGGCAGGCGGAAAATCTTTGGCTGGCTCGCCGGTAAATCCCGTTCTTCTTCCGTCCGTGTCACCGCGTTTTCAATGCAGCGGACAATATTTTCGGGCATCACCGGTTTCAGCAAATAATCGTGCACCCGGTAACGTATCGCCTGGATAGCAGTATCCATCGATCCATGCGCGGTGAGGACGATCACTTTCATTTCCCCGGCCTCTTCGTCGATGGCCTCCAGCACGTCAATCCCGCTCATCCCAGGCATCTTTAAATCCAGAACCATCACATCGAACGGCTCTTTACGCAATATATCGACCGCTGCTTCACCGCTTTCCACCGCCTTGATGGTGTAACCCTCCAGGCGAAGGATCTCGGCTAACGAAATACGGGCAATATCTTCATCATCGACAATCAACACTCTCGTCATGGTTCGGGTTTCTCCTGAATGGGCAATAACACTTCAAACCGCGCCCCCTGACCATGCTTGGGTTGACCAAGCTGCATCGTGCCCCCGTGATTTTCGATAATACCATAACTTACCGATAAACCAAGGCCTGTGCCTTGTTTTTTCGAGCTAACAAATGGTTCAAACAATTTATCGCGCATGTCTTCAGATACCCCCGTGCCGCTGTCTTCAACGCTGAACACCACCTGGCCTTTGCCGGTCACCACACCTTCGATCCAAATGCACTTTTCACCGCCAATTTCTTCCATCGCGTCCATGGCATTGATCAATAGGTTGAAAACCACCTGCTGGATTTGATTTTTGACACCCAAAATGTGCGGCAAACCGTCTTCGAAATTCAAAACTACCTGCACGTGTTGCGACTCCATCTGCGCCCGCAACAAATACAACACTCGCTCAACCACATTATCCAGGCCTACATCTTCTTTAACCAGCATGCCCGGGCGGTAAAAATCCAGCAGGTGCCGCACGGTAGTCACCAGGCGATCCACCTCCGTTGTGGTCATCGCCAGGTAATTCATACGTTGTTCCGCGCCAATATCGGAACGATTGGCCAGATGCAGGCAATTGCGCACCGCCTGTAGCGGGTTGTTAATTTCGTGCGCCAGGGTGGCCGAGAGTCTGCCCACCGCGGCCATTTTCTCAGCCTGAATCAATGCCCGCTGGGATTCCTCCAACTGAGTGATTGAATTGCGCAAGTCGGTGTACAGACGGTTGTTCTCCATAGCCACAACCGCCTGGCGGGCCAAAATGCCGAACAACTCCAGGTCTGATTCTGTAAAGGACGGGCTGTCGGCTTGCCTGCCGGTGAAGAAGGTAAACTGTTGCTCATTGCGCATCACAACCGAAACCATACAACCCGACCAGGATAGTTCCTCCAGGCAGGCACGCAGATCAGCATTTCCGGGATCGGCTGTGCTAAAAATCGACGCCATTTCAACCCCAGATAGATGACCGGCCATCTTTTCCCAAACCGGGTAGGTTTCATCGTCCACAGCAGGCAGCCCAGCGCTCATGACCAACCGGCCCGCTCCTTGCTCGCTGTCCGTCTGAATGACCCCGGCAAAAGGTGCATTGAACACCTGCTCCATAGTTTGCGGAAGCATTTCTTCTAACGCTTCAGGCGAAGTTTGTGAGAGCAATTTTTCGGTCACGTCAAACAAGGGCCGCAGTGCCTGAGCGCGGGCTGCATCCTGCTTCTGGCGGCTCTCATCCAACACGCGCTGCACCACCCGCACCAAATCGGTAGTGTTCTCAAATGGCTTGAGGATCAGCCCGTCCACGCCTCGGTACAGGGCTTGAATGGCCGTATCCACGGATCCGAACCCGGTCATCACCAGCACCGCTAAGGAAGGTTGGATTTGCTTGCAGCGTGAAATCAACTCGAAGCCGTCCATCACCGGCATCCGAATATCGGAGATCAGTAAATCCATCTTGCGCGATGCAAGCACACGCAACGCATCAGTTGGGTCAGTGCAGGCAATCACTTCGTACTCTGCACGCTCCAACAAGCGCTGGCATAACCGGGCAATGCTGCGATCGTCGTCTACGAGTAAAATGCTGTGACCAGCCATCCCCTCTCCTTAATACCTGACAGACCTTCTCCCCTCCCGCCAGGCAATCCTTTCTCTATTATCTCTTTTTTACCGAATCACGCAAGGTTCACAACCCCGAAAACAAAAAAGCCGCTGAAATGCGGCTCTTGTGTGCGCTGGAGAGGACTTGAACCTCCACGGGTCTCCCCACATGGCCCTCAACCATGCCTGTCTGCCAGTTCCAGCACCAGCGCGGGTGTGGATGTATTATAATCGGCTCTGGGTGATTGTCAAGCATCCACGCGAGTTCCCCCTCCAGATTCTTGCTGACAAATGTCACTCCAACCCGGCTCCGCCGAATCTTACCACGAGAGGAAACCTTATGACCATCATTTTGGACGCTATGGGCAGCGATGATTATCCAGGGCCTGAAATCCAGGGAGCGCTCGATGCGGCCCGTGATTTCGGCGAGGAGATCATTTTGGTTGGGAACGAAGAATTAGTCGGCCCGCGCCTGGTCGAACTCAACAAAAGCGGCCTGCCGGTGCGCATCGTTCATGCCCCCGATGTCCTCGAGATGACCGATAAACCGGTCGACGGAGCCCGCAAAAAACCCTTGAACTCAATGGCAGTGGGCCTGGAACTGGTTAAAACCGGACAGGGCAGCGCTTTTGTAACCGCCGGCAATACCGGCGGAGCCATGTTCAACGGCTTGCGCACCCTGGGGCGCATCAAAGGCGTCCAGCGCCCTGGCCTCACGGCCGTCTTCCCCACCAAAACCGGCTTCTGCGCGGTGGTCGATATTGGCGCTAACGCCGATTGCCGCCCCGAATTTCTGGTGCAGTTCGCCATCATGGGCAGCCTGTATGCCGAAAAGCTCCTCAACATCGCCGAACCGCGCGTGGGCCTGCTCTCCAACGGCGAAGAGTCGATGAAAGGCAACCAGTTGGTCAAAGATACCTTCCCGCTTCTGCAAACCGCGCCGGTCAACTTCATCGGCAACGTGGAGGCCAAGGAGTTGTTCCAGGGCAAAGTCGATGTTGTCGTTACCGATGGCTTCACCGGCAACGTCTTGCTCAAGAGCAGTGAAGCGGTGGCTAAACTGTTGATCGATTCGCTCAAAAAAGAGCTGACCAGCAAGTTTATCTACAAATTGGGCGCGGCCCTGGCCAAACCGGCCTTCGGCAACCTCAAGAAGATGATGGAGCCCGAAGAAGTCGGCGCCGCCCCGCTGCTGGGCATTGACGGGCTGGTCTTCGTCGGTCATG
>JAEXTI010000107.1 GCA_023406965.1 Chloroflexota bacterium | reverse complement strand
ACCCGAGGATAGCGTGGAAATTAAGCCGACCATCTACATTTTGCACGGCGACGACCCGTTTAGCATCAAGCGAGCGGTAGATGAGATGGCGGCGCGCATGGGCGACGACCCGGCTATGGCGGAGATGAACATTTCCCGCGTGGACGGGCGAGATTCATCCGAGGAGGCCATTCGCAGCGCGGCTTATGCCCTGCCCTTTTTTGTCGACCGGCGCATGGTCATCCTCACCCACCCGTTCACCAAATTGACCTCCGAGCCTTCCCGCGCGCGCTTTCGGGCCATGCTAGAAGGACTGCCCGAGAGTACGGCTCTGGTGATTGTGCTGGAAGATACCTTCGAGCGCGGCGATTGGGCTTCGTTTGGAAAGAAGCACTGGCTGCGGCGCTGGTGGGAAGAAAAGGGCGGCAACCGCGTCTACTATCAGCTTTGCCAGCTCCCGCCTTTGGGCCAAATGGCCGAGTGGATACGCAAAGAGGCTGTCCGGCAGGGCGGGCGCTTTACGCCCGAGGCTTCGGTGTCGCTGGTCGCTCACGTGAGCAACGATACGCGTATTGCCAGCCTGGAGATCGACAAACTGCTCACGTTTGTGGACCGGCAGCGGGCCGTGGAGGTGGAGGACGTGGAGGAACTGTGCGCGCAAATGGGCGGCCAGGCCAACGTGTTTGGCATGGTGGACGCTTTGGCTGCCGGAAATGCTCAACTGGCACAAAACTTGCTCCATAAACTCCTGGAGGAAGAAGACGAATTCGCCATGTTTGGCATGATCGTGCGCCAGTTCCGGTTGCTCATTCAGACTCGTGAGATACTGGACGAAGGCAAAGATCTGGCGGACGTGGTGAAAGAGGTCGACCGGCGTGATTTCATCGCCCGCAAGTTGATCGAGCAGGCCCGCCGCTTCAAAATGGACCGCTTGATCGGGCTTTATCACCGGTTACTGGAAATTGATGAAGCGGCGAAAACCGGTCAAATGGACATGGGACTTTCACTGGATACTTTCATCGCCGACCTGGCCCGCGCCTGAACCTCCATCGCAGAGCACGTTCACACACCTCCGCGAGAGGCATTAGAGACTATCCGAAAATTCGGAAGAGAAGCAATTTTGAGGTTGTTGCGGGTGCGAAGCACCCGTAACAACCTCAAAATTGCAGCCTTCCCAATAATTTGCGGATAGATCCTAAAGGAGTGGATCATGATAGGACGAATTATTCGCAGCTTGGTGTTGGCAGGTTTGATGCTGGGTTTGTTGAGCAACCCGCTGGCCGGCGCGGCCCAGTCAACGCCCCCACCCCCCGATGAATTGGAAGCAGCCATTCGCTCTGCGGTGCTGAACGCGTTTAGCGAAGCCCCTAAAGATATTGCGGCGGCGCTTCCCGCTGAGTTGTTGGTTGACAACATCCAGTACTCTGAGGATATGCGCTGGGCCGTGGTGTGGCTGGCAGGGTTTGATGAAGAAACCGGCGAGGTAATTGCTACCGAGCCGGGCGCGGCCATTGCTCGCAACCGCTTTGGCAAGCTGTTGGATAGTGAGTCCTGGGGGGTTACCTTCCCGGTCGAGGCCAATTGGGAAACTTTGCTGGACGCCCTCCCCGAGGAAATCGGTGGCGGCGACCTGGATCTGCGCTACCTGGAAACAGATGCGGTGACTCCCAAAGCATTGACCCTGCCGCTGCGCGGGTACAAGCTGCCCTGGTCGGCAGGCCTGGGCAAGCGCGTTACCAACACCATCGGACATGTCTACCCCGTTGCGGGTGGGCTAACATCGTGCCCAACGAAGTGCCGCTACGCCTATGACTTTGCCGACGGCACCATGTTCCCCATCCTGGCGGCCAAGGGCGGTATCATCAAAGATTTTCATGATGCCTGTGGCAATGGTGACTCCGCCTGCACCAACTACCTGGTGCTGGAAGACCAATCCACCTCGCCCACCACCTACCAGATCTATTTCCACCTGGCATACAACTCCATTCCGGATGAGCTTCGAAAAGGTGTCCTGGTGCGGCAGGGCCAGTTCCTGGGAGATGTGGACGATACGGGCTATTCCACCGGGCACCACCTGCACTATCATGTCACCGATTACCTGTACTATTACTCGAGCAATGGTCAAGCGCTGCCCTGGGGCAACTCGGTCGATATCCGTTTTGACGACGTGGCTGAAAACGACGGCACCCCGCGCACCAAGAACGAGGCGCTCGAGTACCCCGAATTGGGCGACGACTACCGCGAGGGTAACGTGTATATTTCGGGCAACGTCGGCACCAACCCACCCTCCGGGCAGTTGAATGCGCCCGCCGAATGGAGTACCTTCAATGACACTACCTTCTCGCTTTCGGGGGTAGCCAGTGACGACCGCGCCATCAGCCGCGTGCAGATTTTGGCTAATATCGGCGCCGGCTGGAAAGACATCGGCAGCGCCGATTACGCCAACGGCGCGTTCGCAAAGACTTTGGATTTGTGCGGCACGACCATTCCGCGCGGCCCGTTTGGGCTGGCAGTGCGCATTTGGGACCGGGAGGGCAACCGCGCCGCCGAATACACCGGCCTGCGCCAGTTGTTCAACAACGCTGCCTGCGAGGGAGCCCCCACGGCTCCGGTGCCGGCATGCACGCCTGCTTCCAACCAGGTGGCGCTATACTCCGATGTGAATTATACGGGCACCTGCCAGAAGTTCTCTGCCGGAGAATATAACAACGCCCAGTTGGGCAGTGTGGGCGACAACAACACCGCTTCGGTGCAGGTGGGCGCCGATGTGTGTGCAGTGCTTTATGAAGACGTCCTGGATATACAAAATGCTTACCAGTTTGGGCGTATGGAGACCCTTAAGGCTTCGGATGCGAATTTAGCCGACAACCGCCTGGGCGCCGACATGCTCTCGGCGCTGGCGGTGCACACATGTAGCGGGGTGGATGAACCCTTCCTGACCTTCCCCGGCAACCTGGTGGACAGCGACAATGACTCGCGCGCGGGCAACCCGGCCGGGCCGAGCGCCGTGGACTCGCTGGTGCTGGCCTGGACGGGCGGCGAAGGAGCCGACGGCTTCACGGCCAGTTTGCGGAAAGACGGCGTTTCGTACAAGAGCATGACCCAGCAGAACACACACACCTGGTCGGTGGGCACGCTGCCCGCGGGTAGCTACCAGTGGACGGTTACAGCGGTAGGCGCAAACAGCAACAGTACCGCCTTGAGTTTCAATGTCAGCGCAGCCAGCTTGCCAACCACCGGCTCGACGACCGCTCCGGCGAACTACGACTTCGAAGCGGGGCCGTCCAACTGGACGGGCAGCGGCCTGTGGGGGCATGTCAACCTGGATAAGCCCTATCGCGGCGCGACCGGAACCTGGCTGTTCAGCAACGGCACAAATTACGATGACAGCACCTACCGGGCGGGCGACTTGACCTCGCCGCCCATCACGCTGCCCTCCGGATCGACTTACTATCTGCGCTTCCGCTCGTGGAGCGATGTGGAAGGCGCGTCTGCGGCAGGCTCCACCTTTGCTACCCCGCTGTGGGATCAGCGCCGGGTGCAGATCTCGACGGACGGTGGAGCCACCTTCAGCGACCTGTACCAGATGAACGCCGATGTGCAAAACGCCATCTGGTTGGACAGCCCTGCGATTAGCCTGGCAGCCTATGCCGGGAAGACCGTGCGCATCCGCTTCCACTTTGACTCGGTGGACCGCCTGATCAACAACAAGCTGGGCTGGGCTGTGGATGATGTGCAGATTAACACGACCACCCCGCCGGGTTGCGCCGCCGATAACAACAACACGGCCGCCACGGCGGCCTCGATTGCCATCGGCCAGACCGTCACGGGGTCGCTGATTTGCCCCGCGGGTGATTGGGACTACTACAAGTTCAACGGCACCGGCGGGCAGACGATTATTGTTGATGTGGATGCCAAGACGCTCAATCTCAACCCGCCTTCCCAACTGGACAGCTTAATCGAAGTGATCCACACCAATCAAAAGGATGTTCTGGCAACCAATGACGACGAGGTGTATGGAACTGTGCAAGACTCGAAGCTGGAATTCATCCTTCCGGCAACGGGCGCCTATTACATTCGCGTGCGCCCGTGGGATTATCCCAGCGCGGGCAGCATGAATCATCTTTACAACCTCAGCTTGAGCGCCAAAGTGGTGTCCATCACTCGCCCGACCATCAGTATCAGCAAGC
>JAEXTI010000093.1 GCA_023406965.1 Chloroflexota bacterium | reverse complement strand
GCTTCCGGCAGCAGCACCTGCCCCTTGAACCAGCCGTACTCCCACTTGGAACCCCACGCCGTTCCAACCGGCATGGGCTGAAAGCTGCCCGCCTGTGCCTGTTCAGGGGTCAGCCGCATGGTGGTTGCGAAACCATCCAACTCCACCTGCCCCAGCGGGCGGTAGGTCATCTTCCACAGCCACTCTTCCCAGCGCTTGATTCGTTGTAACCATTCGGGTGTCAACGCCATACAAACTTCTCCTTGAAATCTACCAATCAGGTCCGCGACCCGTGCCGCGGTTACGGTGAGTTAACCGGGATTCTAACCGAAATCACCTGGGGAGGCCAATTTTCTTAATGAAGCCCTTAAGGAACCCGACTTTACAACCGTTTCACCAGAATCAAACACGGATTGGCTTCATCCCACACCTGTTTCAACTCTTCCAGCGGGCGGAACCCCGACGCCACATAAAACGCCCGCGTCCGGGCGTAAAACGGATCGTTGCTGGATGGCCCCACCGTCTTGACTTGCAAAAATTCCACACCTTCGCCGCGCAAATACCCTTCCGCCTTGAGCGTCAGCGCTCGCCCAATGCCTTTATGGTGTGTCTCAGGGCGCACCCCCATTACATAGATCTCCGCGGAGAAATGGCTGTGCTTCTTCACCGTCAAAAACCCCAGCATCTGCCCGCTTTCGTCTCGCGCCACCCAGGTGGGCAGGTCGCTGACCTCTTGCCCGTAGCGCACAATCGCGTCTTCAATCCCAAACCAGTCGGGCAGCAGCCGCAGCAGCGCCTCGCATTCCGCTCCCAACCCCAACTCCGGCCCCGACACCCTCCATTCCAGCCCCACCCCGCCCGGCGATTCGAACTCCTGCATGGGGCCTTTCCAATCTTCCACCGTCACCTCGCGGAACTTCCCGCCCGTGTAGCGTTCAATCACCTTGCGCCAGAAAGCCTGAGCGGACTGGTTGTTGGGTTCCTGCCCCACGCGCCAGGCGCCCGGAAAGCGGTTGAACAGCTCCGCTGCCGCCTTGTCGCCCAACCCTTTGCCACGATACTTGCGCAGCACAAAAAATTCAGCCATCAGGCTCATCACTTCGCCCGTTTCAGCATCCGCCACCCTGCGCACCAGGGCACACCCCGCCAGCTTCCCATTCGTCCGAAACAAGAAAGCATGGCGACCTTCTTCAGTCCAATAGTGATCCAGGTAGGGGTATCCAAATAAACCATGCCGGTCCACATCCTCGCCGGAATACTGGCTGTAGTCGTGCATGCACAGTTCGAGCAAATGTCTTAAGACAGCCTTATCCTCAACGACCGCCGGGACAACTTCAAGATTCATCGCTTATACCCTCCTTTGGCATTGTTAAGCCAATGTAAGGTTTTCATCACCAAATCATGACCCGTTTTGGCTACAGATTCGTTTTATTTAACATGAGTATACGGACGGAACAGGATGCAGTCAACTAACGAAACAACACTGGTACAGCTCGCTCAAAAAGGCAACAGCAACGCGGCCGGTCAATTGTACGAGATGCACCAACCCGGCATCTTCCAATACCTATTCTATCGAGTCGGCGACGTGCACACCGCCGAAGAATTGACTGGCGAGGTTTTTCTAAAAATGGTCCGCGCTTTGCCCGGTTATCGCTCAACCAACGGAACCTTCCGATCCTGGTTGTACACCATTGCCCGCAACATGGCCATCGACCATCACCGCCGCGCCTCAAACCGTCCCCAGGCCGCCTTCGACGATGAACTGGGACTGACCGGCGAGGATGCCCGCAACGCTGTCGATATCAAGCTCACCCGTGAAGCGCTCCAGGAAGCGCTCAAGCGACTTCCCGATATTCAACGGGATGTGATCATCTTGCGCTTTGTTGAAAACATGACCCTGGAAGAAGTCGCACATATGCTCCATAAAACCTACGATTCAATCAAAAGTTTACAACGCCGGGCGTTGGTCGTCCTTCGTCAGGCCTTGCTAGAACAGGAGGAGATTCTATGACCATTCAAGATCAAGTTTTACAAGATTGCCTCGATGAATACAACCAGGGCCGTTCCCTGGATGAAATCATCGCCGCCGTTCCCCCCGAATCAGCGGGCATCATTCCCCAACTGCGCCTGGCAATTGAAGCGCGCAGCCTGCCCCCGGTCACCCTGGCCCCTGAAAAGGCCCAGGTGCAGCATGTCCAGGTCAAACGGGAAGCCCGCCGGGTGCTCGGCCCGGCCTTCCTGCGTTTCATCCCTTCCTGGGCCGTCGCGCCTGCCGGGGCTTTGGCCGTCTTGCTTGTGCTGTTCATCGCCTTCTCCGCGATTCTTGCCAATCCAGCAGCCGCCAGTTATGCCACAGTCATGAACGTAGAAGGTGTTGTCGAAGTCTCCGACGACATCGCCTCGCCTGAATGGACAGTGCTCCAAGATGGCGACCGGGTTTCCCAGGGTCAGTACGTCCGCACCCGCTTCGGTTCTTCGGCCACACTGGTCTTCTTCGAAGGCACTCGCGCCAACCTGGATCAAGACACCCAGGTCGGCTTGCAGGTAGTCACGGGCAAGGGACGTTCCTTGAACGTGGAACTAGCGCAGATCAATGGCGTGTCCGAACACAGCGTCGTTCCCCTGCGCGGCAACAGCAGCGCCTACATCGTCCACACTGCCTCAGGGCAGGCCTCCGTTCACGGCACCGCTTTCACCGTTGACTCCACCACCGGCGCCACCCGCTTTGCCGTTGAACATGGCAAAGTGGAAGTCACCAACGCCGAAGAGTCCGTCTTCCTCACCGCCGGGCAAGCCGCCGTGGTCCTCGCCGACGAGACCCCCTCCGACCCCACCTTTGAATTCGCCGTGCAAGGCCCCATCACCGCCATCACAGGCGACCAGTGGACCGTGGGCGGCCTGACCTTCACGGTCGACCCGGCCCTCATCGCTGACGGCGCCTGGGCCGTGGGTGACTGGGTCTGGGTCCGTGGGCGCATCCTCGCCGACGGCACCCTGGTGGCCGACAAAATCGATTACCCCAATAACGACAAAGAACGTTCCAACTTCACCGGGATTGTTGAGTCGATGAGCGATACAGCCTGGGTGATCAGTGGCAAGACCGTCGTCATCGATGCCGAAACTGAATGGGACGCAGACATCCAGGTGGGCGATCCGGTTGAGGTGAGCTTCACCATCCTCCCCGACGGATCCTGGCTGGCCAAAGAGATCGAGGCCCTGGAAGACGAGGAAGAGCCTACCCTCACGCCGACAGTCGACCTGACGCCTTCTCCCACGCCCGATCTGACCACCACACCCGAGGTCACCGAGACCCCCGAAGGCACTCGCGCCGGTTGCGATGCCACCGACAAGCAGCACCCCACCGGCCTGACCCTCTCCGCCCGCTACGGCGTGTCCTACGAAGAGATCATGGTCTGGTTCTGCAAGGGCTACGGCTTCGGCGAGATCGACCTGGCCTATGAACTGAGCCAGACGAGTGGCCTGCCGGTCACAGAAATCTTCGCCATGCGCGAATCCGGCATCGGCTGGGGCAACATCAAGAAAGAAGTAGAAAAACTAACCGCAGGCACGCCCTCGCCCGATGACGACAAGAAGCAAGACAAAGATAAGGGTAAAGACAAGGATAAGGGCGAAGACGACGATGAGGGTGACGGTGAGGAAGAGCCTACCATTGAGGCGACCCCTCAACCGGGCGACGACAAGAATGACAACGGCAACCAGAAGCCTACCAAGACGCCCAAGGTGAAACCCACCAAGAAACCCAAACCGTAATTCGCCCTTCCAACTTCCCGCCCGTCCCGTCCCCCCCACCCAGCGCAATTTTTTTATACCGGGCATTCTACTAGACCTGACAGGTTTTAAAAACCTGTCAGGTCTTCTCGCTGAATACCACCCATCACCCCGCTCGCTCCAACAGCACCTCCATCATCGGGATGGCATACCTCAATCGATGGCGGCTCTGCGCCGCGCTGCCCTCCCGCTCTGCCTTCAACATGGCCCCATCCACCCCCAGGATGAACGGGTCTTCCCAGGCCAGCCAATCCACCTCGCGCATTTGCACATCATCCACCAGACTCACCACCATCTCCGCCAGCAGGCTCATATCTCGCCGGGCCAAACCAGGCAATATCGCCCCCAGCCGCCCCGCCTGGATCGCCAGATGGCACCAGGCAAAATCCAGCCGCTCGCCAAACAGCAGTTCTCCCGCCGCCGTGATCAGCGCCTCGGCCTGCCGGTAATTGGCGGGGTGCGTGGCCCAGGCCGCCTCGGATCGCGCAAACAGCAGCGGTGTGTCTTCCGCACGCAGGCTGCTCACATCCTGCAAAAACG
>JAEXTI010000067.1 GCA_023406965.1 Chloroflexota bacterium | reverse complement strand
TGACCAGGAACATGCCCACGAAGTAGATCAGCAGTGGAATGGCGATGCGCACCACGTCCATGGGAATGGTGACGATCAGGTTGCCCTTGAGCGAGAACATGACCAGAATGGTGAAGAGCAGGGCGATGAGCGTGACCGGGCTGATCTTGGGGATGAAGGTCTTGTAGTACCACTCTTTGCCCTTTAGACGGGTGAGAACCATGTTGGTGATGAACCCGGCGATGAAGGGGATGCCTAAGTAGATGAAGACGGATTTGGCAATCTCGCCGATGGTAATGTGGACGGCCACACCTTCCAGTCCGAACAAGGTGGGCAGCACGGTGATGAAGACATAAGCGTAAACGCTGTAGAAGAGCACCTGGAAGATACTGTTGAATGCCACCAACCCGGCGGCGTAGTCGGTGTCGCCTTTGGCCAGTTCGTTCCACACGATGACCATGGCGATGCAGCGGGCCAGGCCGATCATGATTAGCCCGGCCATATATTCGGGATAGCCGCGCAAGAAGACGATGGCCAGCAGGAACATGAGGATGGGGCCGATGACCCAATTTTGCAGCAGCGAAAGGCCCAGTACCTTCCAGTTGCGGAAGACTTTGCCCAGCTCGTCGTAATGCACTTTGGCCAGGGGCGGATACATCATCAGGATCAGGCCGAGCGCGATGGGGATGTTGGTGGTACCCACCGAGACGGCGCTATTGAAGGCTTCTACCGCTTTGGGCAGCAGGTAGCCCAGGCCCACGCCGACAGCCATGGCCAGAAAGATCCACAGGGTCAGGTAACGGTCCAAAAAAGAAAGCCGGCGGGTAACACTGGTGTTTTCCATGACTATCTCACTCCTTAATCAGTTTTTTAGGATGCAGATTGGCACAGGATGATTTTGGATCCATCTCTGGATTGCATTGCGGGCAGGGACAGCCATCTACTGGGCGGCGGGCCAACGCGTGAAGCACCTCAGGTTGAATACCTGCCAGTTGCGCCGCCTGCCCGAGCAGGCTAATCACTTCGGGGCGGGCTAATCGGTAGAAGATGTTGCGGCCCTCCCGATTGGTGATGACCAAATTGGCTTTGCGCAGCGCCATCAGGTGCTGAGAGATACTGGCCTGGCGCATGTCCAGCACAGCCTCCAGATGACAAACGCAAGCTTCTTGTTCGCCGATAACAAACAGGATTTGAATGCGGGCCGGTTGGCCGACCATGGCTAGCAGCCGGGATATATCTTCGATGGGGAGATCAGAAACGGATACATTCGCCATAATGAATATATTATAGCCTTAGAAAACGGGACTCGGAACGCCCGGATGTCACAATTCTCTAAGAGGTTAATCCCAAGTGCACAGACCATGCCGGGCCTGTGGATGTCTCCTGATTGGGCATTTTCATATTATGAGCGTTTGAGGATCAGCGGGGCGAATTTAACCTGGCATAGATCTTTTTCATGTGCCGGTAGATGTCTTTGAACACGGCATACTTCTCATCATAAGTTGCGCGATTCTTGGGTTGGGGTTGGTAGGAGTGTCTATACTGTACCAGTTGGGGAATATCGGCGAACTGGATTTCACCCATGCCTACAGCGCCGATCCAGGCCGCTCCGCGGGCATTGGCATAGATGGGGCCTTTGACCTGTTTGATCTCCAGGTTCATGACGTCGGCGAAAATCTGGCACCATACGTCCGACTGGGCTCCACCGCCCACGATGTTGATGCTGTTCACTTTGCGCCCCAGGAACTTTTCGACGGGCGCCAGCAGCCCGCGAGTGTTGAAGGCGATTCCCTCCAAAAAAGCCCGAATGATGTCTTCGCGGGTGTTGTTCAGGGATAAGTTGTAGAGCCCGGCGCGCAGATTGCGATCTTCGACCGGGGCGCGCTCACCCCAGATCCAGGGGGTGTAGATCACGCCGTTGGCTCCAGCAGGAACGCGCTCGGCGATTTGATCAAGAACCTTGAAGATATCGGGCACGTCCGCTTCCTGCAGTAATTCGTCCTTGTGGTAGATGATGTTATCGCGCAGGAAAGTCAGGTTGCCGCCCGCGGTGGCTTGCAGCGCGGTGAGCATATAACGCCCGGGCACGGCGCAGGGGATGGATGCCAGGCTGCAGAACACATCTGTCTTCTTAAAAGGCACATGGGCAGCCATCCAGGAGGAGGTGCCGATGTACAAATGCGTGGCGTAGTCTTCCACAGCCCCCGCGCCGATGGCGGCGGCGGTGGTGTCAATAGCGCCTGCCACTACCTTCACGTCTGGGGACAGTCCCAGTGCGGAGGCCACTTCGCTGCGCAGGCTGCCGATGACCTGGGTGCAGGGTACAACCTCGGGCAGTTTTTGACGGTCGAGGCCCAGCATACTGATCAGGGAGTCGTCGTAGTGCAGCGCATCGGGATCGCGATTGTCGGTCACCCAGGAGGTGACGATGGAGTCGGAACTGGCGGCGAACTCACCTGTGAGTCGCAGATTCATATAATCGAGAACGTTGAGGAATTTATAGGCGCGTTTATACAGGTCGGGCTGTGTTTCTCGGAGGAGCAGCATGTGTCCGGCGGGGTCTTTGCCGGTCATGGAGGGCATCCCGCCGGTGAGGCGCACAAAGCGCAGCACTTTGAAGAGATCTGCCCCATCCAGGCTGGGCCAACCTTGCAATTGCTTGCGCAAGAACGGCGCGCCGCGCATGTCCATCCACAGGATGGCATTACCCAGGGCGTTGCCATCTTGATCTACGGCGACGGTCCCTTCTCCTTGTGTGGAGCAGCACACGGCGATCACGTTGGCGGCGGCTTCGGGCATATTGCGCAGCAGCCGCCCGGCGGCGGAGAGGAAGGCCTGCCACCATTCGTCGGGCGATTGTTCAGCACCGCCGTCGGGGGTGAGGATGAGACGTACGGGTTCACTCTCCCAGCCCATCACCCTTCCGGTGATTGAGATGAGCGCGACTTTCATGCCGGAAGTGCCAAAATCCACAGCCAGGAGGGTCTTTTCGGGTGTCATACGCTTATTTACTCACGGACAGGCTCTCAGGTTTGTGCAAGGTTTTCGCTTCTTTCATTTGTGTAACCAGCAAGACGCTGACCACTAATAAGCCAATCGCCAACAGCAAGGCAGGGGTGAAGGAGCCGTCTGAGGCCTTCAAGGCCTCCATGATGTACACAAACACCACCGAAGCCTGACCGAATAACTGGATCAGGCCGTTGGATGTGCCTTCGGGAGTGGGGTGCGTGATTTCGGCGGCGTACTGCATGCCGATGGGATTGGTGCTGACCAGAAAGAAGCCCATTTCAAAGGCGCTGGCAAACAACAGCCAGCGGCTGGTGGCAAAGGTCAGGCCGATCAGGCCGGGAATAGCCAGGAGCAAGCCGAGAAGGATATAGGGTGTTCGGCGGTGCTGCTTATCGGAGAAGATTGGGACGATGACCGCACCCAACACACCACCGAACAGCATCAGTGCGCCGAGCGTGCCCGCATCGGTGGGGGTGAAGCCGCGCGGGCGGATGATGTTTTCCACCCAGGTGGTTAAGCCGTTGAAAATGCCCAGGCCGATGAAGGTGACGCACAGATACAGCCAGAAAGGTTTGACCCTGAGGGCGTGTTTGAGGCCATCCAACATGAGGGCGCGAACTTCGCTTCCGGCGGGGCCGGGCGGCGTGGGTGGGGCTTCTTTGGACAGGAGGATGAATAAGAGGGCTGAGAAAGCGGCGATGGCGCCGTAGATCAGTTGTATGGTCGGGATGGAGGTCGATTCGATGAGGATGGGTGTCAGGACCATGCCGAGGGCGGTGCCGACCAGATTGGCCAGTTGAATCAACCCAACCGCAGTGGCGCGTTCTTCCATAGCGAACCATTTGGCCGGAACCGTGGTCCAGGCATTGAGCAAGAAGGGCTGAGCCGCGGCGATGCCGATGGTGCTCCACAAGACGAGAGAGTAATTGGCGCCCGCGAATCCGCGCAGCATGCCGAAAACGCCCATCATCACCGCGCCAATGCCGACGGCGATTTTGAAGCCGTAGGTGTCAATGACCCAGGAGACCGGGATGGACAGCGGAATGAAAGCGATCATGAAGGACATTGCCAGGAAGCCGATTTGCAGGTCTGTGACCCCATAAAAGGATGCCGCGGGGCCGGTGATCGGCGCGTAGGTGATCCACAGCATCTGAATAGTCAGGTTGATGAACATGGTCACAGCCAGCACCACCCAGCGTTGCTTGTAGAGTTTATAGCTCGATGTCATGAGGGGCCTCCTCAAACGCAAGCAGCCAGCACCGTCTCGAATTTGTTCAGGGCTTCATCGATGACTTCATCGGTATCTGCCATTGAAGTATACATCCGCGAGCCCGCCAGCGTGATTAATCCTTGGGACATATACCCGGCGCCCATCTCTTCCATCATGTGCTTGCGTGGTTTGAGTTCACGGGCCAGGCGCAGCGGATTGCGTAGATCCAGGAGCATGGTGCCGGCGGTTTCAAGATGCACGATGGAACCTTGATTGTAAGCCACGAAGGGCAGACCGTGTTTGTCAATGATGGCTTGCAGCCCCTGGCAAAGGCGGTCTCCGGCCCGGCCAGCGATAACCGGGGCGTTTGTGCGTTCCATTTCCAGGATGGAGTAATAACCGGCCACACAGGAGAGCGGGTTAGCCGAAAGCGTACCGCCAATGTAGGCCCGCTCACCGATTCCGCCAATGCCCGCCGCGAAACAGCGGATCACGTCTGCGCGCCCACCCACGCCGCCGGCCATGGGGTAGCCGCCCGTGATACACTTGCCGAAGACGGTCAAGTCGGGCTTGACGCCGAAGTAGCCTTGCGCGCCACCCAATCCCACGCGGAACCCGGTGACGACCTCGTCGAAGATGAGCAGGGCGCCGAACTGATCGCACAACTCGCGGATTTTCTGGTTGAAGTCAAACGGGACGGGGCGCGTGCCCGATTCCGGGCCCAGGGGTTCGACAATCACGGCGGCGGTGCCGCCGCGCAGTTGGTTGAAGATCAACTGGCGCTTGAGGGCCGCCAGGCTGTTGGGGAAGAACTCGTTGGTGGCAGAGGTCCCGCCGCGAGGAATGCCGGTCGATTCGAGGCGGCCGGTGCCCGGAACGTGCAGGGCGTACACCATCGAGTCGCTCCAGCCGTGGTAGGCGCCGCCGACCTTG
>JAEXTI010000056.1 GCA_023406965.1 Chloroflexota bacterium | reverse complement strand
CAAAAAAGAAGGCGACCGGGTACAGGTTGAAGCTCCGCAAGGCTCTTACGCCGTGCGGATTTTGAAGATTGGTTAACCAGGGGCAAAGTATACCGCCCCGCCCGGATTTCCTGGGCGGGGCTTTTTTTATAAGGAGCAGAAAGTATGGAACTCAACGATCTAGAAAAAATCCGTGTCGCCAAAATCGAGGCCATGCGCGCCGCCGGGATGGAGCCCTACCCGACGCGCTCAAACGTGACCCACACCACCGCCGAGGCCATTGCCTTATTCGAGCAGGCCGAAGCCGCCGGCAGCACTGAGCCGGTCAAGGTCAGCGTGGGCGGGCGCCTGCGCTCCGAGCGCTTGATGGGCAAGCTGTGCTTCGCGCACATCGAAGACGGCTGGGGCCGCCTGCAACTGTTCCTGCGCGTCAATGAGCTGGGTGAAGAAGCTTTGGACCGCTTCCGTGAACAGTTCGACCTGGGCGACTTCATCCAGGCCGAGGGTGCCATGATCCGCACGCGCACCGGCGAGGTGAGCGTGCAGGTGCAGGCCTTTGCCATGCTGGCCAAGGCCATCAAACCCCTGCCTGCCGCCAAGGACGAGGTGGTGGACGGGCAAGTGGTGCGCCACGCCGGGCTCACCGATCCTGAAACGCGTTACCGCCAGCGCTACGCCGATTTGGCTGTCAATGCCGAAGTGCGCGAAGTGTTCCGCGCGCGCGCCAAAACCGTCACGGCTCTGCGCCGCTTTCTGGACGACAACGGCTTCTTGGAAGTCGAGACGCCCATCTTGCAACCCATTTACGGCGGCGCGGCAGCGCGGCCGTTCGTCACCTTCCACAACCAGCTCAAACAAAACCTTTATCTGCGCATTTCCTTTGAGCTGTACCTGAAACGCTTGCTGGTGGGCGGCCTGGAGCGCGTCTACGAGATTGGCCGCGATTTCCGCAATGAGGGTGTGTCCTTCAAGCATAACCCCGAGTTTACCCAGTTGGAGTTCTACTGGGGCTACGCCGATTACCTCAAGGTCATGGAGTTGACCGAGCAGATGATCGCAGCCGTGTGCGACGAGGTACTGGGAAAACGCACTGTGGTCTATGACGGCCAGGAACTGGACTTCAATCCACCCTGGCGGCGTCTGGAACTGCGCCAGGGCATCCTCGACACCGCCGGCATCGACATCAGCCTGTACCCCACCGGCGAGGCTCTGGCCGAAGCCATGCGCGCCAAAGGCATCAACGTCAAACCCGGTTCGCCCCGCGGCAAATTGATCGACGCACTGCTGAGCGATTTCCTCGAGCCGACCCTCATCCAGCCGACCTTCCTATATAACTACCCACGCGACATCTCGCCGCTGGCCAAGGGTCTGCCCGGCGATCCCAATACCGTGGAACGCTTTGAGGGTTATGTGGCGGGCATGGAATTGTGCAACGCCTTCACCGAGTTGAACGACCCGCTCGATCAAGAGTCGCGCTTCCTCGAGATGGGCCGGGCCTATGAAGCCGACGATGAGGAGCGCCATCCGATGGACGAGGATTATCTGCAAGCCATGTCCTACGGTATGCCGCCTTGCGGTGGCTTTGGCATGGGTGTGGACCGTTTGGCCATGCTGCTCACCAACCAGCGCACCATCCGCGAGGTGCTACTGTTCCCGCACCTGCGCGGTTCTGCGGAAGAATAGATTTACAAAAAAGACCCTAAGGGTTTTGAAAAACCTTAGAACCTATCCTAAAATTCGGAAGGTAAGCAATTTTGAGGTTGTTGCGGGATGCGAAGCACCCTGCAACAACCTCAAAATTGCAACTTCCCCAATAATTTTAGGATAGATACTTAGGGTCTAAATTTATTGATTACTGTCTGCGCGGATCGGGCTTCACCGGCTGATCCGGGCGGTCGGTGCCGCACACGCGGCAAGCCGAATCCACGTCGGCAAAGCTCACCCTGCAGTTGGGGCAGTTGTAGTAAGAATCCCAGGCCTTCTCCAGGCGCTCGCGAGCCTCGCGTTCTTCTTTCATGCGGCTCAAGTGGGCTTTCTCCAGGCTCTCGGCGGTCGCTTTGATCACCTTCCAGGCGCGCTCCTTGAGCTTGAAGTTGCCCGCCACCTCGGCCAGGTCCGAACCGTTTTCAACGGCTTGTTTGGCGGCGTTATAGATGCGGGCGGGGTCCTTGCGCCCGGTGAGCAGACTCAGCCCCTGTCCGGCCAACCCCACCAGGTTCTTAGCCCCTTCTTTTACGGTTTCCAGCACGCCCTGGCGGGTCAGGTCATTGACGCGCACCTCGATTCCATCGTCTCGAGAGGTCAATTGCACGGTCATGGCCGTCACCGCGCCGCGGTCGGTCAGAATGCCTACCGAGGCCAGCAGCGCGTCTTCGGCGCCTGAGAAGGAGATGGTGGTGTTGCCGCTGCCAAACTCACTGCGCAGCGCCGGGGCCAGGTCTGCGGGTTGCACGCCGCGGTAGTGGGCCGTGTTGTCACTGGCTACGGCTGCCGCCGCGCCCAGGCCCAATGCGCCCGCCATGCCCAGCGCGTTGCCCAGACCCTCGCCCGCAACAGGCGGCAGCGCCGCGGCATTTTGGGCCATGGCCGCTTTGAGCTGCTCGAGCCGCTCGCGGGATTCCTGATTACGGCGCATGATCTCACCCTTGCGCTCCAGCACCACCGGCAAGTCGGCGGGCTTGAATGTGGCCGCGAAGAAATTCTGGTCGCTGGGCACCAACAAGCTAAAAATGGCTTTCTGCTCGTCGTTCAGCGCAGCCATTTGATCGGCGCTGAGTTTGGCAAACACGGGGTCGTCCATTCAAGTCCTCCAAAATTTAAACCGAACTGACGTTATATTAACACATTTCAAGCCGGGTAGAGCTATAGAAAGTATCAATGTTTTTGAGAACGGCCCAATGAGAAAATTTCGGGGTTCTTCCGCCCCCGGCCGAGCCTCTACAGATCTTCTTGGTATAATCATCTCCAGACTTCAGGTAGGTCAATCCCCACTTTTCCTATAAAGAATTCGTATGCTCTATATCATCCTCTCATGCATTGTCCTGGTTTTTATCTGGATTGGAGCCGGCATACTCTTTTCGCGAGCCAGTCGATTGGAGCAGGTGAACTTCGAAACACTGCTGCACAGTTTTTGGGTTGGCTGGGCGATGATCATTGCATTTTTACAGATTTGGCACCTGGTCTTTCCCGTCAGCGGGGCGGCTTTCTTCGTAATTCTGGTTGCCAGCCTGGCCGGATGGTATCGCGCGCGCAAAATTTTGCAGTCTCTACTCATGAAATGGGGCTGGGGGCGCATCACATTCGCAGGTGGGCTGGCCATGATCCCGCTGGTGATTCTTTCCAGCCATGTCATGTTTGACTCCCCCGCTTATGATCACGGCTTGTACCACATGCAGGTGGTGCGCTGGTTGAATCAATACGCCATTGTGCCCGGTTTGGGCAATCTGCACCACCGCCTGGCTTTCAATAACTCCAACCTACTTTACGCAGCTTTGATCAATTGGGGGCCGTTCGCTGATCGGGCTTATTATCTGGCGACCACCATCCCGGCCCTCGTGCTCATTCTGGCAGGGGCCAATGGCTTTTTTCAGATGTTTCGCCCGGCAGAACCGGTGAAGCTTTCCAATCTTTTTTATACCTGGATGCTGCCCATCATGCTGTGGCAGTTTAACCATGTCTTTTTCGCCGGATACTCGACCGACGCAATGATTTTCATGCTCCAGGTGGTTGCTGCCGGGGCTTTTCTGAGGCTTGTGGAGAGTGATAACAAAACGCAGGCATTTGACCGGCTTAAGTTCTTAACCCTGATCGCTTGCGTTAGCGTAACCGTTAAACTGAGCTTTGCAATCTTTGGGCTCAGCCTTCTCCTGGCGGCTTTGATTTCCATCCGTGTGCGCTTTGGCCGGGTTGCAAAAGAAGATGGGCGTTCATTCGCGGCGTGCTTTGCCTTAGCCGCGCTCCTTCTGCTCCCGTGGATAACTCGCAATGGCATCTTAAGCGGTTACTTATTATTCCCTAGCACGGCACTTTCCCTTCCATTATCCTGGCGAATGCCACTGGCGCTGACTACGCCTATTGCGCCAGGAATCACGGAGTGGGCGCGCACCGTAAGCAACAGCATTGTTTACAGCGGCGACATGGCCTGGTTCCGTCAATGGTGGCATATGTTCCCGCACACTGCGGTTCAACGTTCTCTTTTTATCACCGCGGCGTTGTGGGTGTTTAATTTTGGATGGCTGGTGGCTTTTCGTAAAAAAGTTAAACTTCATTCAGGCAGCTTCCTATTGTTTGCGGCCAGTTTATTGTCCAGCGTGTATTGGTTCTGGCTGGCTCCTGACTACCGCTTTTCTGGAGCAGCTCTATGGTTGCAGTTGATCGCGACTGCCCTGTTTGCCGCGCACATGTTAATTGAAAGCAACAAAGTGCAAGCGACTCTGTTGACCAGCGCAGGCCTGCTTGCCTTGACCCTCTGGCTCAATCCCAATCAATTCTATATTCAGCGCCCAGAGGCTGGAGAAATCCTTTATCCGCTTGGGGAAAGCGAACTGCTCGAAAGGCGCTACCAACCGGCCGAGTTTCCAACCCGCCAGACCCTTTCGGGCCTGGATGTGCAAACCTCCGGCGAATCCTCAGACCAATGCTGGTATGCCGAACTACCCTGTACCCGTTCGCAAGATTTTCTGCCCAGCCTGCGACTCATTGATCCGCGTGATATGCAGAAGGGTTTTATGATCGATCCATGAAACCTGTCACAACTACCAAACGAATTTGAGGCGTTCCTGGGCAATTATCAGAGTTTTCTTAGAACTTCCCCCATTTCTTGACTCGTGTTTTTTTGCATGGTATGATTCTTGACGTAGTATTAGCACTCTCATGGCGAGAGTGCTAATAAAAACAAGGACGCAGATGCAAGAACCGAGCGAACGACAACGCTTTTTATTAGCCCTGATCGTGCACGAGTACGCCCGTACGGCGGCCCCGGTCGGTTCGCGCAATCTGGTAGATCATTACAATCTGGATATGAGTTCGGCCACTGTGCGTAATGAACTGGCAGCCTTGACTGAAATGGGCTACCTGCGCCAGCCGCACACCTCAGCCGGGCGCGTGCCCACCGAAGAGGGCTATCGCTATTTCGTTGGGCGCTTGATGCAGGAAACTAGCCTGCCAGACACCGTGCGCCACACCATCACTCACCAGTTCTCCCAGATGCACAACGATGTGGATCAATGGATGAAGCTGGCAGCCTCGGTGCTGGCCTACCAGTCGCGGGCAGCCTCACTGGTGACCGCGCCCCACCCCGAGGTGACCCGCCTGAAGCACCTGGAGTTGATCTCCACCCGCGGACGGCAGGTGTTGATGGTGGTGGTGATCGTGGGCGGTGAAATTCGTCAGCGCTTCCTGACGCTCAGCGAACCCGTCACCCAGGAGCAGCTCTCCGCCACGGCAGATGCAATCACCCGCCTATGCCAGGAGCGTGACTCTGCCGGGGTGCGCGCCCAGCGCGGCGCTTTCAGCGGGCTGGCCCTCGAGTTTATCGACCCGCTGGTAGAAGCACTAGGCCAATCCAACCAGGCCGCCGCCGGCGAAATTTACCTGGATGGATTATCCAACGTGCTGGCCGAACCCGAGTTCATCAACCCGGAAGAGGCGCGCCGGGCACTAAGGGTGCTGGAAGAACGTTCTGTTTTACAGGACCTGTTGGCACGAACCGTGCAAACCAATAATATGGTAGGCGGCGTGCAGGTGCTCATCGGCGGCGAAGGCGGCTGGGACGACCTGCGCCAGAGTTCACTGGTGCTGGGGCGCT
>JAEXTI010000049.1 GCA_023406965.1 Chloroflexota bacterium | reverse complement strand
TCCCGTTCCTCACAAACTCTCACCCCCCCCACCCCCCACGCCCCTGGCGGAGTAGACGGGTTGGGTAACCGGGCAGGTCTGGCGGGTGTGCCCACGTTCCTTGCCCGCCGTTGATTTGGGCAACCAGGCGGCCTTGCCTGCATTAAAGACCTGCCCCTACCCGAAAACGCTACTGCCGGGTTACCTTCCAGGCGAAGGTGGTCATGGCGAAGAAGCCCGCGCCTACCAGGCCGATCAAGATTGGGCCCAGCCAGCGCAGGGCCGTGCTGGAAAGGGATTCGATGCGCGCTTCTCCGGGCTGGTCGGGTAAGTAGCGGATGGTCACCGATTGGCCGGGTTCATAGTCCATCGTGCTGCTACCTTCGTCCACCTGCACGGTCTGGCGGGTTCCATCCGGCAGAGGAAATTCGACCACCGGAAAGTAGAACTTGTCGCCGTTTTCATATTCGCCGATCATCAACTGCGTGACCACGCCTTGAACCTGCACCTCGGGGGTGGTTTTGCGGTGGATGTTCCAGGCCATGAGCACGGCGACCAGCGAGAGGAGCAGCCCTACCCCGCCGAAGATAGCCAGCATCATATTGGTGAAGCGGTCGGATTGGCGCAGCAATTCTTGCTCGTCCGGCAGAGTCGGGGTCTCCAATTCAGCGAAGTCTTCCACCTGGCTATTTTTCTTCGAGCGGTTTTTAGTTCGCTTGTTCGCCATAGATTAACCCTTGACGTACGACAATTTCTCGACGATCCGTCCGTCTCGCACGGTGTACACGTCTACCCCGCGGATATGTCCGCTCTGGCCGTTGGCATCTGTCCAACGGTAGGTCCAGCGCATCACGCAGCGGTCACCCATGGCGAAAATTTCTTCCGGCTCAATCACCGAGCGGGCGGAGCTTTGGAAGAAATCTTGCCAAAATTTACGCACGGCCTCCTGCCCGGCAAAACGAGCGCCATCTGGAGGGGGCGCGGTGTTTTCGAAGACGCAGTCAGCGGTCATCATCCGCATCATGCAGTCCAGGTCACGGCGGTTGAGGGCCTCGTTGAAGGCCAGCACCAAGTCGATAACCGGGCCGTGAGGCGAAGCTGCGCTCATTCGTAGCGGAAACGCAAAATTCCAACGATGAAGAAGACCACGGCGAAGCCCAACAACACACCGGCATGGGGCAGAATGCCTTCCAGGCCCTGCCCGCGATGGACGAGGTTGAGCAGCCCCTGCATGGCCCAATTGGTGGGCAGGATTTTGACAGCAGTCTGCACGGCTTGCGGGAACAACTCGATGGGATACCAGCAGCCGCCCAACAAGGCCATGACCATGCCGAGCATGATGCTTAAGCCGCTGGCCTGGCCTTCGCTCTTGACGAAGGTGCCCAAAGTGGTGCCCAGCGCCGCCGAGGCCAGCGCAAAGGAGATCATCATCACAGCCAGCCCGGCGGGCGATTGTCCCCAGTTGAGTTTCATGACCAGGATGCCAAAGCCCACCAGCAGAATCATTTGCGCCAGGGCTGTGAGCACATTGCCGACGATGGTTCCTAGCAGGAAGGTGGATTTTGCGGTGGGGGTGGTGAGCAGGCGGCGCAAAGTGCCCTGCTGGCGTTCGTAGGCGAAGCCGCCGGAGATGCCCAGCAGGGGGATGAACACCCAGGTGATCAGTTGCCCGGCGGAAGAAGATGCTCCGGGGTCGTAGTCGATCTCGTCGTTGTCAAATCCTTCGTTGATTTTCAAGCGGTTGGGCGCGGTTTCAATTTTTTCTTGCGCGTCCTCCAGGGCGGCGTTGAAGAATTGCAGCCGCTCGGTGTCGGTGGCAAACGGGCGCAGGGCTTCGGCTTCGCTTGTGGCCTGAGAGGCGATGTCTACGGCGCTGCTGACCCGCTGTAAAATGGCGCTGACCGAGCGCTGGGCGATTAATGCATCCATGTTGTTAGGTTGCTGGCGCAACTCCAGTTCGATGCGCCCTTTTTTGAGGGTTTCCAGGTCAAAATCCGCTGGGAGGATCAACGCGGCGGCGACTTCGCGAGCCGAAATTTGTCCTTCGGCCTCGTTTAATGTCATCACGTCTGGGCGAACTGTGTCGGATTGTTCCAGCGCGGCGATCAACTCTGCCGATAGCTTAGATTGAGCCTGGTCGGCCACGGCCAACCGCACACGATCATCCTCGGTGCCGCCGGTTCCGCCTGCCAACACCAGCGTAAAGACGATGGGCAAGATCAAGAAGAACAGCCACTCGGCGGGGCTGGTGAAGCGTAGAACGAGGTCTTTCCAGATGATGGCGAGAATTTTTTTCATGTTGCCCTCCTTCTAGCGCTGGCCCAGGCCGCGGCGATTGATAATGAAAACCGACGCGGCAAAGAGCGTCAATCCCATGATCACCAGAGCCAGGACGGGGGTGAAGATGTCGTCCAGCGTGCCGCCCAGGGCCAGGGTGCTGAAGCCGTTCAAGCCCCAGGCATTGGGGGTAATCTTAGCGAAGACGCGGAACCAGGCGGGCATGTTTGCTACATTAATGAAACTGCCTCCGAGGACGCCAAAAGTGAGCATGATGGCCGAGCCGATGGCTGAGACCTGCCCGGGGGTGCGTGCCAGGGCGGTGATGATCATCCCCCAGCCCACCGCGCCAAAGACCGCTGCCAGAACGAGCACAAGCACCGCCAACGGGTCGCCCCAATCAAGCTGGAAGAACAGCGTGCTGGCGATGATCAGGATCAGCATCTGAGCGGTGCCGGTGAGAAAGATGCCCAATACTTTGCCGCCCAAGACCTGAGTCATGTTCACCGGGGCAGTGAGCAGGCGCGGGAGGGTTCCCAGGCGCCGTTCGGTGAGCAGGGTGCGCCCACCGTTGCTGGTAGTGTACATGAGAAACATGAGGGCCATACCGGGAGCCATGTAGGCCAGGATGTTAAATTCGACCTCTGTGCCGCTTTCGGTCACATTTTTGAGGGACAGCATGGATTCTTGGCCAACCTGCTCGGACTGCTGTTCGGCAATGCGTAAGGCCGCAGCGGCAACTTCTTGCGGTTGTAGCCGTCCGGTGGCCAACAGTTGGGCCAGTGTCACCTCGCTGCCTGCGCGGGCCACCTCTACCTGGGAAATAAAGCCCTCTACGATGGTGGTGAGTATGCCTGAACTCGTGGGGCGGGAGGGGTTGGTGTACAACTCGAGGGCCGCCGCCGGGGTGAACTCGGCGCCGGGCATGAAGCTTTGGGTGAAACCCGCCGGGATGATTAGCACTGCTGCCGTCTGGTCGTCATCGACCACTTTACGGGCCGCAGCGGGCTCGGTTTGCAGACTTGGCTCCAATAGATCGGCCAAGTCGTCGGATTGGAGCAGCTTGACCAGTTCCTCGGCCAGATCCCCATCATCCTGATTGACAATGATGAACGGAATGTCGCTGAGACCGCTGCTGGAGGAGCTGGAGAAGCCGCCGGTAACCAACCCCAGACCCAGGGTGAGCAGGAAGGGCGCTGCCAGCATGAGGATGAGGGCAGCGCGGTCGCGGAACGCCAGTTTGACGTCCTTCCAACCGATCAGGAAGGCTTTTTTCATGGTTGCCTCCTAATCGCGCAGTGCCCGGCCGGTGAGGTGCAGGAAGACGGCTTCCAGGTTGGGTTCCTGAATGTCGATGGCGTTGATTTTGATGCCCAGCTCGTTGGCGGTGAGGATGGCCGGAGAAATGATATTTTGTGCATCGGCAGCGATGACCGCCACGGTGTGGTCGTTAACGTCGGCGTTGAGCACGCCCGGCACGGTTTTGAGCTTGTCAGCCAGCACCTGCGGATCATCGGTTTCGGCTACGTTGAGCACCAGGGTTTCGGTCTGCCCCACCTGGCTCTTAAGTTCGGCCTGCGTACCCAGGGCAATCAACTCGCCGTGGTCGATGATGCCGACCCGGTCGGAAAGCTCCTGGGCTTCTTCCATGTAGTGCGTGGTGTAAAGGACAGTCATGCCCTTGCGGTTGAGGTCTTTGACCGAGTCGAGGATGGCGCGGCGGGATTGGGGGTCGATGCCCACAGTGGGCTCATCCATGAAGAGCAGGCGGGGCTGGTGCAGCAGGCCTACGCCAATATTAACGCGCCGCTTCATGCCGCCCGAGTAGGTTTTGACGCGCTGGTTGGCTTTGTCGGTCAGGCCGATTTGCTCCAAAACTTCGTCGATGCGCTTGGAGAGGGTCTTGCCACTGAGGTTGTACATCTGCCCCCAGAAGGAGAGGTTTTCGCGGGCAGTCAGGTCATCGTAGAGGGCCAGGTCTTGGGGCACCACGCCGATGAGCTGTCGCACGGTCATAGGCTCGCTGAAGATCGAATGCCCGCCGATGGTGGCGCTGCCGCTGGTGGCGGTATAGAGCGTGGAAAGCACGGAGATGGTGGTGGTTTTTCCGGCCCCATTGGGACCGAGCAAACTAAAGATTTCACCTTCTTTAATGTCAAAAGTGATGCCTTTGACAGCGGTGAAATCTCCATATTTTTTGACCAGGTTTTGAACTTCGAGAATGGGTGGCATATTTTCTCCGGCTGAATGGATCGGTTTTCGTCCATTGGGGATGTGGGGGGGCGCAACAATCTGAATTTACTCCGCTTCTACGAGTAAGTCCAGATTCTGCATCAATCATTATTTCATGATAACTACTCAGCCAGAGGTGGAAGAGACCCGATTTTGATGTGTGTGGGGCGCGAAGCGCCCCACACACACCAAAATCGGGAGCTTTCCCCACTCTCTGAATAGTTACATTTTATATACGGATAATTGGGTACCTCGTTGCACGCTGTTTGCGCAGTCGATCATACCACTTAATCGGTTTTTGGTTGCGATGCGCGGTGGAACAAGAGGGTGATTTGCCCTGCCAGGAACAATGCCAGCAGGAGCAGCAGGACGAAGAAAACCTGGATGCGGACGGAGCCGGATTGAAAAATTGGGGAGTCAGGGTGCAAAATGTTCTCGATGCCGCCCAACACCCACCAGAGGGCCACGCCAAAGACCAGGTTGACCGCTGAAGCGATGAAGGGCTGGTTGAACAACCACAGCGCCGCCTGGATGAGCAGCGCCGCCACCCCAAAGGCCAGCGGGATGCGCCAGCGGGGCTCGTCCCAAAAGATGCCGCCCCAGTTGACCTGCTGGACGACCAGCGACATGGGCAGGTAGGTGAGCCAGATGACCAGACCGGCGCGGCCCAGGGCCAACGACCAGCCGGACCTCTTTTGCGAGCGGGTAACGAGGGCCGCCAGGCCGGCCAGCGCGGCGCAAGCAAAGGCGATCTTCCCGGCCCACACCCATGCGCCGTGCAGGTAGACCAGGCGAATGCGCTCGCCGAGAGTCTTCTCCAGGGGGGCGAAGGCCGTCACTAAAGCGATGGCAACCAGGGTACATGCAAAAATGAGCCAGGGTTTCCAGCGCATGGGTCAACTCCTTGAGACGACTTTACTCGGCCAGACCGCGTGGGTATTCGGGCAGGTTGTTGAAGTAGACGTTCAACACGTCATACTCATCCACGTGTCCAAGACGCTTGAGCCAGTCCAGGTCGGTTTCCTGGGCGCGGTGGCTCACATCGCTTTCTGCGGCTTCAAAGAACTCCCCCTTGCGAATATCCAAAAACACCCCGGCGCTGTAATCAATGGCGGCGATGCCGTTGTGCATCATTACCACAAAAGAGCGGGGGATGGGTACTCCTCGCATAGGTTGCAGGTATCCGGTGCTAGTTGGTGAGGACCGCTGCGAAGGTGGTTGTGCGGAGTTTCTCGATCAGCTCGGCCTGGGTTTTGCACCAGATGGGATGCAGGGGGCAGTTCTCGCCAAAGATGCAGGTTCCGGAAATGGCGGTGCATTCGTTCAGGGCAATGGGGCCATCGATTGCTTCGACTACCTCGAGGATGGAGATATCACCAGGGGTACGGGCCAGCGAAACACCACCGCGCGCGCCACGCGAAGTGTGGATTAATCCGGCGATGGAAAGTTGGGAGATGATCTTGGCTAAGAAGGAGGGAGGGATATGCTGTTCCTCAGCGATATGGCTGGTGGCAGCTCGTTGTCCGGGTTCTAAGCGCGCCAAATAAATCATTGCGCGAAGCGCATAGTCGGCCTGACGGGTTATTTGCATTTTTAAACCTCAATTCGGATAAGAAGATATTATTTCTCCGGGATTAAATTAGTTTATTCCACTCCCATTTGTCCAACAAGTGATGGTTATCATCCCTTTATTATGATTTATGACTAACCATAGTATAATTTTTCACATGAGCGAATTTCGATTTCATCTCCCGATTGAGGTCCGTTACGGCGACCTGGACCCGCAGTGGCATGTCAATAATGCCCGTTATTTGACCTTCCTGGAGCAAGGGCGCATGGAATATCTGCGCGCGCTGGGGCTTTGGGATGGCGAAGATTTCTTTAATTTGGGCTTGATCGTTGCGGATGTGCATATTGCCTATCTGGCGCCCATGTTCCTGGGGCAAAAGGTGCGCCTGGACATGCGCGTGTCCAAAATGGGGCGCAAGAGCCTGGTGTTTGAGTATCGCCTGGTGGATGGTGAGAACGAGAAACCGCTGGCAAAGGCCGAGTCGGTGATGGTGGCATTCGATTACCGCGCCCATGCCAGCATCCCGCTGTCGGAGGATTGGCGCAAGAAAATTAGCGACTTTGAAGGGCCGGAACTGCAGCAGGAGGGAAACCGATGAATATTCCTGTGATCGATAATAATTTCCTGGTTGATTTTCTGAGTGGGTTGCTGAACACGCCCAGCCCAACGGGGTTTACCGAGCGAGCCGTGGCGTTTACGGAACAGGCTTTGAGTGTGTGCCCAGGGGTTCAGTCCCAGCGCACGCGCAAAGGGGCCTTGCTTTTGACTTTCCCAGGGAAAATGAGCAATGCGCCCCGCGGATTGACTGCTCATATTGACACGCTGGGCGCGATGGTCAAAGAGGTGAAATCGAACGGGCGGCTCAAGCTGACCAAGATCGGCGGGTATGCCTGGAACACGGTGGAGGGCGAGGGCGTCAGGGTCTTTAGCCGCAAAAACGGTGTGGTGCGGGGGGCGCTGCTGCTGGCGAAATCATCGAGCCACGTGCACGGCGGAGTGGTGAACGAGGCCAAGCGCGATGACGAGGCGATGGAAGTACGTCTGGATGTGGTGACATCTTCTGCGGACGAGACCCGGGCGCTGGGCATTGGGGTGGGCGACTTTGTGGCCTTCGATCCGCGCGTGGAGATGGTCAACGGGTTTGTGCGCTCGCGGCACCTGGACGACAAGGCCTGTGTGGCGTGTATTCTGGCGGCCTTCAAGGCGCTGCACGACGCCGGGCTGCAACCCGTGCAAACAGTCTATGCTTTGATCAGCAATTATGAAGAGGTAGGTCACGGCGCATCGGCGGGCTTCCCGGCGGACCTGGCCGAGTTGTTGACTGTGGATATGGCTGCGATCGGTGACGGGCAGACCTC
>JAEXTI010000012.1 GCA_023406965.1 Chloroflexota bacterium | reverse complement strand
ACATCGTCATCAAAGGTGACGCGGAAGATAAGGCTGTCGGCGTTTGTGTCAGGATTTGAGGGGTTGTAGCGCTCAATCGACACCGCAAAGGGCGCAGTCCAGTCAATCGTCCAGGTATAGGTGGCGGGGGCGGCGGTGATGTTTCCAGCCGAGTCGACGGCTTTTACACGGAAGGTCCAGGTGTTTTGGCCCAGGTCGGTACTGGTGTAGTTCTTTGGACTCGAGCAGGGAGTGTAGGTGAGGTCGTCCAACGAGCATAAGAAGGTGGCGGTTGGGTCGTTGCTGGAGAAGTTGAAAGTGGCCGAATTGACGCTCGTGTACTCAGGGGGAAGGGGAGGATTGATGGTGACATCCGGAACGATATGGTCCAGTACGTAGATTTCATCGGTGGTGGGCTCCGCGGCAGAGAAGGCGTTGAGGGCCAGATCGGTGATGGTCACGGAACCGGGGATATTCAAGCCGATGGTGCCGTTATAGGTGGACAGGTCGCCGCCAGAGACTGTAATGTCGTACACGCTGGAGCTGAACGCCGTTACAGCGGTGATGGTGGCTGTAGTGGCGGGAGTAGCGTTGATAGTAAAGTCGAGTTCATCCACGCCGGTCACAGCTTCGGTGAAGGTGGCGCGGAAGACGAGCGTGGTGGCATTGGTGGGGCTGCCCGAGGGAGTCAAGCGCTGAATGGAAGTGATCCCTGGCGGGGTGACGTCCTCGACGTTGATGGAGTCGGCATAGAAGATGTCGGAAGTGGCGTTGCTGTCACCGCTGACCAGGTTTGTGGCAACGGATTGGAAGGCCAGGTAACGGCCTCCGGAGGAAAGGGCAGGGTGCGAAGATTCGGCGTTCCCGAGGTTGGCTCCGGAATCTACCGAGATGCGGGTTGTAACTCCGCTTGTCAGATCGCGGACATAGATGTGTGAGAAGGCCAGAGGGTCATCAACGACATTTATCAGGTCAGCCAGGGAGGTGAAGGCCACATACCTTCCATCTGCAGAAATAGATGCCTGAGTTGAGTCTCCCGGCCGGTTCAGCCCGCTGTTGTTCACCGATGCGCGGGCGGTCGTATTATTCAATATGTCGCGAACAATAATATCAAACGAGGAGTTGTCGTCATCCGGTACCAGGGCGTAGGAACTGGATTGGAAGGCCACAAACTGCCCATTTGCTGAGATGCTGGGCAAATAGGAATCGCCTGCTCCTTGTCCTCCGGCGGTACTCACCGATGCGCGGATGGTTGTTCCGCCTGTTCGGTCACGAACAAAGATATCTGGTGTTCCGTTGGTGTCCCCGGTGATCAGATTTGTTGCTTCAGATTGAAATGCCACATATCGACCATCACCAGATATAGAACAATACGTAGATTGATTATTCCCTTGTAATTCTGTCGAGTCGACTGAGATAAGTTCAGTGGTTCCTGCGACAACGTCTCGAACAAAGACATCAAAGCAATCACAAGCATCAAACACAAGATTCGTTGCATAAGAGAAGAAAGCAACAAATTGCCCGTTTGATGAAATAGATGGAGCAAAGGCTTCGTTGTTTGCCTGTGTTTCATCAGATGCAACCGACACAAGGGTTGTGGAGTTTGTGGTCAGGTTGCGGATGAAAATATCCGCATCCCCGTTAGTATCGACAGCCACCAGATCGGATGCGGCAGAGCGGAAAGCGACAAAATTGCCGTCGGCGGAAATGGCAGGCGATTCGGAAGCGCCGTTTCCGCTGATCCCACCCGAGGTCGCGGATACGAGGATGGTGTCGCCGGTGCAGCGGTTGCGCACAAACACGTCGCTGACGCCGTTCGAATCTCCAGCCACCAGGTCGGCAGCCGTAGATTCAAAAGCGATCAGGCAGTTGTCGGCGGAGATGGAGGGGTAGGTGGAAGCGCCGGTTGCTTGCGCTTCTGCGCTGTTCACCGACGCCCGCTCGAGCACGCCGATGACGGCGGAGGCTGGGGTGATGCTGGTGATGAGCAGCACCAAAGCGATGATCGGACCGGCCCAGGTTGAACCGTGGAACTTCGTGGAAGGAAAGTTTTGTTTCATTTATCCCTACTTGTGGAAGAAAAGTGGAGCGTGTGAATCCCCGGCTGCCGCCACGCAAAACGACAGAAAAGCGAATTGGATGGTCGCTAATCTATATAATTATAGGTCAATATTAGAAGAATGTATCTCATGATATCGTTCCACTTTCGTTACAATAAGAGTTCAAAGGGAATCAACGTGGCGATTCCGCGTTGTGGGGTGTGAGGGTGGCTTCGCCGCACATACCCCCACAAAAATAACTCACCAACTTGGCGAGAGAACTGCATAATCTTAATCGAACTGGACTTGAGGCGAGCCAGCCTGGCGTAATCAATATTCAATTTTGATGGTTTGCGCTACAATGAATGCATGGCAAACCTAGAGGATATCCGTCTAAAAATTCTGATCGGCGACCGCAAGGGCGCACTGGTAGATGTGGTCGAGGTGCTGCGAGTCGAGCCGCATAACGTTGACGCCTGGATGATGGCCGCGGACCTGCTGGATGAACCGCAGCGGAAGCGGGAGTGTTACCGGCGGGTGTTGGCAGAGAATCCAGATCATCAGGCAGCCAGGAGGGGATTGGCGGCTTTAGAGCCTGTCAAAGAGCAAGCCTTGCCCATCGAACAGGCCCCTGTCAAAGAGCAGACCTTTGACAAGGAGATAGCCTCGATCAGACAGGATATCTCTGCCCAAGAGCAAGTTCCGGTTAGACAGGAGCGCCCTGCCAAAAAGCAGGCGCAACCTAAAGAACGGGGTGGGGAGAAAAAAGGCAACCTCGCCAGGCGCGTTTTGCGGGCTGCTGCTATTGCCGGGGGAGGGCTGCTGTTAATCTTGGTGGGTTGGTGGATTTTTAACGGACTGGCGAATCGAGCCGCCGGCCCGGGAGTTCCTTCCGGAAATCCATCGACTGTCGGCGAAATAAATGTGACGCCGGCCCCAGCTCAAACGGCTACCCGCGGACCGCTCCAGACCCAGACGCTTGGCGCGTTAACCATCACCCGAGAGCCAGTGGTGGTAGCTCCTGAGCTTGTCACCTATTACTTTGCTCAAAATTCAGCTTTATATTGCCACAAGGGCACTACCGAAACCGAAATACACACCTTTGAACTGGATATCCGTCAGGCGGCCTACTCGCCGGATGGTAATTTGACCGCGCTGACCGCCGACCAGGCGTTATGGCTGGTGAATTGTACAGAAGCGCGCTTGGATCCGATTGCTGAGACATGGCAAATCCGCCCAAGGGAAGAGGATCCAGCTTTTGAGGGCAGCCGTTATTATCCACGCTACCTGGCTTGGTCCCCGGACAGCCGTTTCATTTATTTTGACACGATCCGCACCTCAGACCTGGGCAACGCTGTGACCGATGACCTGTTCCGGATTGAGTTGAATACCAACGCGATTACGCAGATTCTGTCTGCGGGCCTGGGCGGGCAGCCGTATGTGTCACCGGATGGCAACCGGATTGCGACGGCTGGGCAGCAAGGTATCACCCTGGCGAATGCGGACGGTAGCCAGGCTCTGCAGGTACTAACGTATACCGAACAGCCCCTGACCAAATGGGAGACGAACGCTCCTCCATTGGTGTGGTTGCTGGATAATTCGGGTTTTCTGACTGTAATCTCAATGGAAGAGCCGCTTTCAGAAAAATATGGCAAGGAGTATACGTTGTTCCGCGTATCCGCGGCCGATGGGACTGTTCAAGAGTTGGGCCGCTTTTCTATTCAAGATGGAGCCCTGTACCTCTCTCCGGATGGGCGGTATATGATCTACCAGGAATATGAAGGCGAGGACGCGCCTCTATTCGCAAAGTTGCACTTCGTGCCATTGGATGGATCGGAACAAGGTTGGGTTGCGGGCGGAGAGAATGCCCAGTTCGTGGACTGGCTTCCCGATACGAACGGGTATCTCTATGTGCTTGATAGCGATCGCCAGATGTACACGAGTTACTATGGTGGGCCGCCGGATCAGCCTGCGGTTGAGGATGCCTTCCCGCAGCCATTCCTGGATTTGGAGTGGTTGAGCGATCAAGATTTTGTCGTGATGACCGGATTAGGATTCTACTCAGGCAAGTTAGGTGGAGGACTGCATGTGCTTATGGCGGAAGATCCCGGCAGCAGTCGTTTGTTGGCAGCAGGTTTGAAGTAAAAGCACTCTCAGGGGGGCAACTGGCACATTCCTTGCAGTCTTGTGATTATCAGGCTTCTCTAACCCATGCTATGCGGTCAGTAGGGATTTGTGGTGAACCAGCCACAGGTTTACATGCCAATTCCTGGAGACCCTGCTATAATCGGTTAAGAGGACTGTCGGCAGATGGATAATATGCTCGATACTGTTTTCGGATTGCTGGTCGCGCCGCCGGGAAATTTGATTTATCATCTTTCCCTGGCATTTTCGGTTTTCGCCAGCCTGCAAGTAACCTGGATTAACCGGCGGAATGCCCAACCGGCGCACATTGGCCGTACGCTGATGGGGTTGAGTGTTCTGCTGGTGGCGCAGCTTTTGCATTTTCTGAGCAGTGGTCTGGCCTGGCAGGGTGTACTCAACAGTCACCTGTTCTTACCCGTACTTGATCGGGCCATCATCTTGCTGAGCGTCATTTGGATCGCGTGGTTGTGGCTTTTCCCAACGCCATCGCGTTTCGGAGATGTTGCCACAGGTGTGCTTTCGGCGGGAGTGGTGGGTTTGTTCCTGTTCACCTTTGTTGAATGGAGTCAATCAGGCCTGGACGTGGATTTCAACGCCTCCTGGATTGACTGGACCTGGGTTATCAGTATGGCAGCTATTGCCTTTATTGCGATGGTGCTGTTGGTTGTGCTGCACCCACCCGAATGGGGGGTTGGGTTTGGCATGGTCTGGTTAGCGCTGACCGGCGCCTTGATGCACTTACTGATGGCTCCTGCCCAGGGTGATTTTTCGGGTTTCATCCGCCTGAT
>JAEXTI010000591.1 GCA_023406965.1 Chloroflexota bacterium | reverse complement strand
CACACCTCAAATTCGGTAACTTCCCCCACCCTCGATGAGTAGATGCAACTCCTGCTGGTATAATCAATTCGTGATCGGATACGATTTTTACGTCTACTGGCAGATCGGGCGGGCAATTCTCCAGGGCACGGACCCTTATCTGGTTGAAAATGCCGCCTACCCACCCGCCACCATAGTTCTCTATGCCCTCTTTGGGCTGCTGCCATACTTGCCCGCCTTTGCCATTTGGAGCGGGCTGAACGTTCTTTCCCTCTTCGATGTCCTGCGCCGCAATAAACTGACTCGCCAGTTCCCCGCCTGGCTGGCCTTCACCCCAACCCTCTTCATCCTTCTGACCGGCCAAATTGATCTCGTTTTCTTCTGGCTGGTCAGTTGGCTCAACCGAGGCGGCTGGACCTCCGTACTCGCTGCCGCCGCCATCACCCTCAAACCGCAAATTGCTCTCGTAGCCCTACCCTGGCAGATCATTCGCTGGCTGCTGCATGATCGCAAACAACTCCTCCGCTGGCTCGCGGTTTGCGCCGTCCTACATCTCTCCCCCCTCCTGCTCAACCCAAACTTCTACCAGCGCTGGATAGAAACCGTCCAATCTGATGCGAACTGGCGCGCCCCATTGAGCAGTGGCATCTTCCTTCTCACCAATCTCTCCGTGCCCGTCCCCCTGCTCATCCTGGTTGCGCTTGCCATCGCACTTTGGGGCCTCACACGAGATGAAGTCACCGCACGCATGGCCTTGCTCATGGCCCAACCCATCGGTCTGTGGTACGAAGACGTCCTTCTGGTGGGTCTGGCCCCCTGGCAGTTGCTCGTCCCCATCAGTTGGCTTGCTTTTATCCTCTCGGTTTACTTCAAAAACAGCCTGCCCTTCTTGATCATCCCGCTCGCCGCCCTCCTCTGGCGTTTGTGGGGCACATGGATTCGTCCAAAGAGCAATCTCCCACCCCCAATCTCCTGACAAACCTGTAACAATTCGCTAGCCTAACAATTCTGGAAGGTTAAAACCACCATTTGCCCTCTAGAATATTGGTATATGTCCGTCTCATCCACCTATGAATTACTCAGCCGTGGCCGCGCGGCTGCCAAAGCAAAAGAAGCAAAAGAAGCTCGTTTCTATCTCGAGCGTCTCTTAAACATGGGCGCGCCGGTCGATGAGCGCATGGAGGCTTGCTACTGGCTCAGCGAAGTGTCTGAGGACCCGGCTGAAAAACGCTCTTTACTGGAAGAGATCCTGGCCAACAACCTGGGTGACGCCCGCGCCCGGCGCAAGTTAGCCATTCTGGATGGAAAAATCAAGCTTGAAGAAATCGTCGACCCCGACAAGCTAATCCCCTCCATGCCCGGCGAACCTCAAGCTGCCGAAGCGCGCGCTTTCACTTGCCCGCGGTGTGGCGGAAGGCGCAGCTTTGCTCCCGATGGGCAGACCTTGCTGTGCGAATACTGTGAAACCCGCGAAATGATCGAGAATAATGGACACAATCGCAGCGAAGACTTCACCGTTGCCATGGCCACCGCTAAAGCTCAACGCCATGCGATGGTCGCTCGCACCATCACCTGCCGCGGCTGTGGCGCGTTGATGATCCTGCCCGCCGAAGCGCTCACCACCGACTGCCCCTACTGCGACACTCCCTACGCCCTCGAGCAAGTCGAGCAGCGCGAATTCGACGCTCCCGATGCCATCCTCCCCTTTGCCATCGATCGCCAGGCTGCCCGCGCCGCGCTGATCGAATGGTTCCGCCAGGACCCGCCTGACGAAAACCCAAAAGTAGCCCCTGTTTTTGGTGTCTACCTGCCCGTCTGGTTGTTCGATATGGGTGGAGAGATCAAGTGGGCCGGGACCATCACGCGTAACAAACATCAAATCCCAATCAGCGGTGCGCAGATTGTTTTCCGCCCCAACCTGCTTGTCCCAGCCACCCGGCGCCTGCCTGCTGCCCTGCTGCCCGCTCTTGAGGGCTTCAACATCGCCCAACTACAAACCTTTGATCTGCGCCACCTCGCCGGATGGCCCGCTGAGACCCATCAAATCACAGCCGCCGACGCTTCGCTGAAAGCCCGCGAGGTTGCCCTGCAATTGGAACGTCAGGACATCGAGATAACCGAAAATCCCCCCATCAACCAACTACGGCTTAGTTCCTCCTCCATGCTGGTTGATTCCTACCGGCTGGTCTTGCTGCCCGTCTGGCTCACCTATTACATACTGGAAGAACGCAAATTCGAGGTTCTCATCAACGGTCAAAATGGCAAGGTGACCGCAGAGCGTCCTGCCAAAGGCCTGCTTGGGTGGGTCAAGAATCTACTGGACTAGTGCTTTTGAAAAAGTATTAGCTCTTTTTGCGTCCCAGATAGGTGATCAGCGCCAGCACGGCCAATCCGATCAACCCGGGGACGATCCATGCGAGCACCCCAAAGGGGCTTTTCAGTGTCTCCCACTGTCCAGGAAAGGCCACTTCTTCAATCACAAAAGCTGAGAAGAGGCACATCACCGAAAAAAGGATGTAACTGACGCAGCCGCCCAGGCAGCCCCAACCCAGGCTCTTCTTGTACTTGCCGGTGGCAACTTGACTGGCCTGTGCTGCTTGAACGGCTGCTGCCGCAGCTGCGGCAGCTTCTCTGCCCGCTGCGGCTGCTTTGGCGTCGGCCTGTTTCTTGGCCTCTTCCTTTACGCCATATTTTGCCGCCAGTTCCTCGGCATCGTCGGCCAACCATTCCGGAACTTGGTCCACCGGTTTTGCCGGCGAGACGGAAGCCGCGGGAGTGGGCGTTGCCGCCTCTGTTGAGGCGGGTGCCGCAGGTAGCTCAAATGGCTGGGCCGCAGGGGCTTCTGGCTTGGAAAGTTCTTGCCCGCAGTACGGGCAAACGCTCGACTCGCCGCTCAGCACGGCTGTGCATTTCGGACAGGTGGAAGGTGATTTCTCGGTCATAGGATAATTGTCGCCCCAGGCTGGCTGCCTGTCAAGCAAATTCACGCCCGGTTCTG
>JAEXTI010000590.1 GCA_023406965.1 Chloroflexota bacterium | reverse complement strand
CCTGGCGAGCCGGATTGGAAAAGGTCTTTGACGTAGACGCCTTCATCCGCTGGCTGGCGGTAGACACCACCATACAGAACTGGGACACCTACGGCGCAATGGCCCACAACTACTACCTGTACACCGATCCCACCGACGGCCTGGTCACCTGGATTCCCTGGGACAACAATATGTCGCTCAGCGCCGCCTCCGGACCGGGCGGTGGCGAGGGCGGTGGGAGGGGTGGTCGCATGGGCAACGTGCGCGAGTTGGATATGGAGTCTATCGGTGATCAATGGCCCCTCATCCGCTACCTGATGGATGACCCTATCTACAAGGCGAAATACCAGCAGTACCTGGGAGAAACCATTCAGGGCGCCTTTGATCCGCAGAAGATGGCCGCCACCTACCAGAAATATCACGACCTGATCGCCCCCTATGTCGAAAAAGAGGAGCCAGGCTTCACCCAAATTCAATCCAAGCAAACTTTCGAGTCTGCCCTCGATAAACTCATCCAGCATGCCCAATCCCGCACTGAAGCCGTGGAGGAATACCTGGCCGGGCAATAATCCGAATGCAAATTCCAGCAAATCACCGGTTTACGGGAGATAATGCTAAAATTACCTCTGACCTGGGTTAGCTCATCCTAACCTGGAAGGAGGTACTTTTTTATGTCCATCGATTACGGCGTCCATCCAGCAGACCCCGATCATCCAGGCTTTTGCGACTGGTTAGCCTCGGAAGGCGTCGAGGTACCTCGTGAAAAAGGCCGCTTTCCAACCCTCGCCGAACTCCTCGAAACCCTGCAAACCTTTGACGGCCTTGCAGTAAATATCGATGAAACCGGTGGAACCCTGGTCACCCTGGGTGATCCTGAACAGCCGGGCTTTGCCCAGATGCTTGGCGAAATTTCCGCCGACGGGACTTACCACTTCACCTTCGTTGGTTCTCGAAACCAGGGCCGCGTCATGGCCGAGATTCTCCAAAAATTATCGGCAACCTGCGGCCCCCTCGTCCTCCGTGAACAATACGGTGCTACCCCCTTGCTGATTCACCCCGACACCGATTTAGACTCCGCTTTATTCGATTGGCAGCAACGATTCAAAGCCAAATATCCAGGTTCGATAGGCTAAATACCCAACAGAGGGAATATGAAAATCAGCTACAAGTCGCTTTTCGAAAGCGAAGCCGCAAAATTCGCCACCCGCGAAGCCGATTGGCGCAACGGCGCCATCGTCTACCAGGTCATTGTGGACCGCTTCGCTCCTTCCCAAGACCTTGCTGCAAAGCAGCACCTCTACGCGGACCCTCGCAAGCTCAAGAACTGGGACGAAACACCCGCTCGGGGCTACAGCCTGCCCGAACACTACGTCTGGACGCACGAACTGGATTTCTGGGGCGGCGACCTTAACAGCCTGCGCGCCAAACTAGATTACATCGTGGGACTGGGTGCAGACGTCCTGTACCTCAACCCCATTCACAAGGCCTTCACCAATCACAAGTATGATGCCACCGATTACATGGAAGTCTCGCCCGAGTACGGCACGCGCGACGATCTTTCCGCGTTGATCCAGGCGGCCCACACATCGAACATGAAAGTCGTCCTGGATGGAGTCTTTAACCACATGGGGCGCCAGTCGCCCATATTCCAAAGCGCTTCCAAAGATTCTAAAAGCCTGTATCGCGACTGGTTCTACTTCGGTGAGCAATTTCCACGCGGGGTGCGCCTATGGGCCAACGCGCCCAGCCTGCCAGAGTTGAACTTTGAAAACTTCGCCGTTTGCAACTACATCTATGGCGACCCCAACTCTGTAGTCCGTAGCTACCTTCGTCAGGGCATTGACGGCTGGCGCTTGGATACTGCTTTTGAATTGGGCTATCAATACCTTGCCGAGCTGACTACCTCAGCACACACCGAAAAACCCGGCTCCCTGGTTGTGGGAGAAATTTGGAATTACCCGCAAGAGTGGTTTCCCGCCCTCGACGCGGTCATGAACTTCACCCTGCGCGAAACGCTCTTGCAATTCCTCAGCGGCAAACTCTCACCGGCCATGACCGGTGCGTTCATCATGAAATTGATCGCCGACGCCGGGATCGAGCCAATACTCAAATCCTGGATTCTTCTCGATAACCACGACCTTCCCCGTCTCACCACCACCCTCCCCGACTCGCGCGACCGGCGTTTGGCCCAGGTTCTGCAATTCACCCTACCCGGCTCTCCTAACCTGTATTATGGCAGCGAGTTGGGCATGGAAGGCGGTGAGGATCCCGCCAACCGCGCTCCCATGCGCTGGGACCTACTCACCCCAGAAAACGAAGTGCTTCAATGGCACAAGCAGCTCATCCAACTCCACAAAACACACCGCGCCCTGCGCATCGGCGACTACCGCACGGTTCTCTCCGAAAAGCTGCTGGCCTTCGAGCGCTGCACCGAAAAAGCTGCCGAAACGCTCATCATTGTGGCCAATCCCACGGAGGAAGAAGTGCACGAAAAGCTGCTCGTGCCCGACTCGCGCATCATGAACGGCACCCATTTTGTGGATCTGCTCGGCAGCACCCAGCCCAGTGTCCTCTTCTCAGCCATTCTGGATGTGCGCGTGCCGCCCAAATCAGCCCTGGTCCTCCAGCCCCAGGTTGGCCCTTTTGACGGCTACACGCCCTATAAGCGCATTCCGTAATTCTGGCCTACCACTACCGATTGACTTCCCACA
>JAEXTI010000471.1 GCA_023406965.1 Chloroflexota bacterium | reverse complement strand
CGCAACGTATAATATAATTCACTTGGCCTTCGGGCCGCATCACGGGATTGACATTGAGGAGAACGAGTCATGCCTCTTGATATTATTGTCGGAACGCAGTGGGGCGATGAAGGCAAGGGCCGGGTGGTCGATATGCTTTCCGCCCGCGCCGATTACGTGGCGCGCTTTAACGGTGGCGACAACGCCGGTCATACCGTGACCGTCGGCGCGCAGACTTTCAAACTCCACCTCACCCCCTCTGGAATCATCCACCCCAACACGATCGGCATTTTGGGCAACGGTGTGGTCATTTACCCCGAGACGCTCCTGGCCGAGATAACCATGCTGCGCAATTACGGCGTCAAGGTGGATCCCACCCGCCTGCGCATCTCGCACGCCGCCCACCTCATCACCCCCGGGCATCGCGCCCTCGATCGCGCCCAGGAAACCGCCCGCGGCAAAGACCAGATTGGCACCACCGGGCGCGGAATCGGCCCCGCTTACACCGATAAAGCCGCTCGCCGGGGCATCCGCATGGAAGAAATGCTCAACGAGAGCGATTTTCACCATCGCATGATCGCCCACATCGAAGAGGTCAACCAGACCCTCACCCGCCTGTATGAAACCGAACCGCTCGATCCCTCTCCCATTGCCGACCAGTATGCCGACTACGCCGAAAAGCTGCGCGAGTACATCGGCGACACCTCCGCCCTCGTCTGGGAAGCGCTGCGCCGCGGGCAGAGCGTGCTGGCCGAAGGCGCCCAGGGCACCCTGCTGGACCTCGACCACGGCACCTATCCCTTCGTGACCAGTTCCAGCCCCCTGGCTTCCGGCGTGATGGGCGGCCTGGGCATTGGCGTTGGCCACGTTGGCCGCGTCATCGGCGTCACCAAGGCCTTCCAGAGCCGCGTGGGCGCGGGGCCTTTCCCCACCGAGGTGCAGGGCGATACCGCCGTGCGCCTGCGCGGAACCGGCGCCAACCCCTGGGACGAGTTCGGCACCACCACGGGCCGCCCGCGTCGCGTGGGCTGGCTGGATGGTGTCCTCCTGCGTTATGCGGTGCGCATCAACGGCCTCACCGAGCTGGTCGTCACCAAGTTGGATGTGCTCAGCGGGCTGCCCGAAGTGCGCGTGTGCGTGGCCTACCGCGTCAACGGGCGCGAATATTCCGACCTGCCCCTGGGCCCTGCCGACCTTTCGCCTTTTGAGCCGGTCTATGAAGACATGCCCGGCTGGGACGCCGACCTGACCGGCGTGCGCAGTTGGGGCGATCTGCCCGCGGCGGCGCAAAATTACCTGGCGCGTATCGCCGAACTGAGCGGCGTGCCCGTTTGCCAGGTGTCGGTTGGCCCCGAACGGGAACAGGTGGTGGACGTGTGAAGTTTGGCCTGATCGCGGCGCTGGTCTTGTTCGCCGGTGTGCTGGGCGGATGCCTGCCCGCCCCCTCAACGCCGCTCGTTCCAACTTTGACTCCCACGCCCACCCTGGAACCCACCACCACCCCGGTGTGGTTCCCCGCCACGCCAACCTTCACCCCGCCCCCGCTGCCCTCTCCCCGCCCCACCGAACAGTTGCGCCCCGGCGTGGGGCAGCGCGTGCTGGTCGATTCGTTCTCCGGCAGCGGCTGGCAAACCGGTGATTTGCAAGGTGGCCTGGCCGCATTCGGAAAATCCGCCCTCACCCTGTCCACCTCCGGTTCCCGGAACGCCGTGCTCAGCCTGCGCGAAGGCGAACTGCCCGGCGACGCCTACCTCGAAATGACCGTGACGCCCAGCCTGTGCCGCGACGCCGACGCCTACGGGCTGCTGCTGCGGGCTGCCTCGGCTTACACTTTCTACCGCTTCCTGATCAATTGTGACGGGCAGGTGCGCCTGGAGAAAGTGCTGCCCGAAAGGACCACCGTCTTGCAGGATTGGACCCCGGCGGGTGCGGCGCTGCCCGGCGGGCTGCTCCCCGTGCGTGTGGGGGTGTGGATGGCTGGCCCCGAGCTGCGCCTGTTCGTCGATGGCGAGTTTGTCTTTTCGGCCCGCGACCGCGTGTTGCAAGACGGGCAGTTGGGGGTATATGTGCGGGCTGCCAGTAGCTCAACCCTCACCGTCAGCTTCTCCAACCTGGAAGTGTACGCCATCGACCTGGCCCAAGTCCCAACGCCAACGTCAACGCCCACCGCGACCATTGAGCCGTAAGTGTCTTTGGTTACATCAGAATGCTAGACGATGCCCGTCCCAGATCCTGATCAGGTTTTATTGCCACAAGAGTTAATTGTGCTGCGTAATTCTCTAAATCACTTCGCGTCGGTGGCAAATGTATACCTTCAGCATGAAGCATAGCCCCTATCATTTTTGGGTGCCGTTGTAGGCGTACTTCAAGAAAATCTGCTATCGAATGGCTATCGGTAATCACTTCGGCCCATCCGGAAAATTTCCGAGATTTTACGCTTACTTCGACTCTTGGATTAGCTTGAATATTCCGGAACCAATCCGCTTTCGTCCCGAGGGCCGCACCAAGGAAAATCTTGCCATCGATTTCTTCATACTGCAGCGGTGTCACGCGTCGCTTACCGGATTTACGACCTATGGTTGTCAGTAGAAGTATAAGAGATCCAATCCAAGGGCCTAATCCAATCGCATAGATTATTTGAGGTGGTATACGCATGAGCTTGAGAATGAACTTTGGCGTCTGATTGAAACCGGCCATTAGAGTATCCTTATTTCACTGCACGTTAGCAAAACCAGCTGTGTTTCCATACGCGGCCCCCATCCTGATCTTCCCTTTTCCTTGTTCTGCTCTCTGCGCCTCTGCGGTGCCCTCTTGCTCTTATGGCATCGTCATCGTCCCCTCGGTCACCAGCACCGAGGCCCCGCCCACACGCACTTCGCTGATAGCCCCACCCGTTTTGTCCAACTCCAGCTCAAGGATGCTCGGGCGGCCCATCTCGAAACCCTGTTCAATGATCTTGTGCAGTGTGCCCGTTGCGGTCGTGTCCCTGGCGCCCAGATACCCCGCCAACGAGGCGGCTGCCGACCCGGTGGCGGGGTCCTCCGCCACGCCCAGGGCCGGAGCAAACATGCGCGCGCGCAGGTCCGAGCCGGGTCGCTCGGGATCAAAGGAGAAGAAGAACACCTCTTTGGCCCAATACTGCCCCAGGACGAAGTCGTATTTGTAGCGGTCCAGGCGGATTTTCTCCAGCACGGCCCGGTTTTGCACCGGCACGAACAAGAAAGGCACCCCGCACGAGAAAGCTTGCGGCCCATAATCCCCGCCCAGCAGGTCCGCGGCTTCCAGACCAAAAGCCGCCGCGATGCCGCCCGCGGGCGGCGGGGTGGGGCCTGCTTCGGGCAGGCGCGCCGCGGTGAGTTGAGAGAAAACCGGCTTGCCGTCGCTGGCGCGGATGGTCACCGGCACCGGCCCAACGCCTTCCTCAAAGATCACGCGGGTGACCTCGCCCGTCAATGGAATT
Organism: Chloroflexota bacterium; assembly: GCA_023406965.1. The sequence continues at coordinate 418 of JAEXTI010000471.1, read as the reverse complement.
TCGCCGCACATAGCCAGCACAAAACCCGTGCCCACCGTGGGATGCCCGGCGAAGGGCAACTCCTTTCCGGGGGTGAAGATGCGCAGCCGGCGGGTGTGTTCCGGCGAATCAGACGGCAGGACGAAGACCGTCTCGGAGAAGTTGAACTCGCGGGTGATGGCCTGCATTTGGCCTGTATCCAATCCACGCGCGTCCGGCAGGACGGCCAGCGGGTTGCCGCCGAAGGCCCGGTCGGTGAAAACATCAGCAGTGAAGAAAGGATATTTTTGCATTTTTACTTGTCAAATTGGATACTTGAGTTTAGAGTTCGAATGAAAACAGGACCTTAACAAAAAGCGGAATTGCTGGTAAGCATGATCAACCACGAAAATGCAAATCCAACAATTCCGACAAACAGTATACCAAGCAATGCGCAGAC
>JAEXTI010000443.1 GCA_023406965.1 Chloroflexota bacterium | reverse complement strand
GAGACCAGTATCTTGAGCTTCCTCAGTTATCATGATTCGCGCGGTGATCAATTGGCGACGAAAATGTCGGAACACAGTGTGCTGCTGGCCAAGTTGTTGACCGAGCCTCCCACGCAGGATGCTGTTTTGTTTGCCCCCGATCCAGATGTGCTGGGCACAACGCCGCATACTCAGGACTTTATCACGGAGATCCAGCATCACTTTGCCAGCATTTACCTGGCTGAGAGTCGGGATGCCGACCGTTTGGTGCTGCTGCGCTGGTGCGGAGGTCTGACGGTGGATAGTTTCTTCACCTATCACCAGAGCGCGCCGAAGAAAATCGATCCGTCTGAGCTGCGCGATTATATTTTGTGGTGACCCCCTACCCATCCCTTCCCCAAATTCTCTGCCGAATTTAGGAAAGGGATGGGTGAGGGTTAGCGCTGGAAATCAATTAACCGAAACCCATAGGCATTGACCACGCGGGTCGATCCTACCTGTGTCTCGGTCACTTCGTCCTGGCGGTAGACGTGGATGTGCCCGTGCAGATGATATGCAGGGTGAAACGTCTTGATCAGCCATCGGTAGGCTTTACTGCCCCGGTGGGGCAGGTCGTCTTTATCGTGGATTTTCCAGGGCGGCGCATGCGAAACGAATACATCCAAAAACCGGCCGAAACGAATCTTGTTCACCAGCAGCGCCGGTACCATGCCCCAAACCATCCACCACAAGGTGCCTTGCGTATACTGGTTGCGGCCTCTGTTATAACTCAAGCTGCCCTGCACGCCTGCCAGCAGCAGGCCGCTTTCCGGCTCGCGATACATCTGCCGGTGCAAATCGATTCCACCGGCGGGACCGCTGATCGAGCCGGTTTCGCTTTGCTCATCCCGGCAGTGATTTCCGCGCACGTAGCATAAGCGGCAGTTGAGCATCGAGTGGATGTAGTCCAGGTAAGAATAGGACAGATCGCCGCAACTCACCACCAGGTCGATCTCCCGGAAGCGCTCCAGAATCAGTGGGCTGTACAGCGCCGGGACTTCCTGATCGCTGATCGCCAGAATTTTCATGTCAGGCTTCCATTGTCTGGCCAATGGCCACTGCCAGGGCTACCGCGTGGGTTTTCCCGTGGCTGATGCTGACCGACCAGGTTTGCAGCCCCAGGGCTTCGGCTACTTCTTGGGCTTTGCGGTGCAGGCGCAGCAGCGGTTCTCCGGCCGGTCCGCGCAGAATCTCGATATCCCGCCAGTTGACCGCGCCGATGCCCGTGCCCAACGCCTTGGAGACGGCCTCTTTGGCGGCAAAACGCCCCGACAGGCTGGCATACGAGCCGCGGGTCAGGGCTTGCTCGGCTTCGGTGAAGACTCGTTGAATGAAACGCGCCCGGATGGCCGGATTGATCTGTTCCAGACGCTCGATTTCAACAATGTCTACACCCGTGCGCAAGATCATCTTTGCCTCACTCCGGCCCCGCGCTGACCACCGCAAAATGGTCGGGTGTCAGGTAGCGGCGGGCTGTTTCCAAAATTTGCTCCGGCGTCACAGCCATGACCAATTCGGGATAACGCTGGTAATAATCCAGGCCCAGTTGGAAGCGTTCCAGGTTTAGCAAAGCATGGGCCACGCCTGCATTCGACTCCAGCGAGAGCGGCAGCCGCCCGATGTAATTGGATTGACTGTCGCGCAGTTCTTCGGAGCTAACTGGCTCGGTGATGAAGCGGCGCACTTCCTGAAAGATGAGGTCAATAGCACGCTGAAGGTTGTTGGGATTGACCCCCGCGGTAATATCCCAACTACCCGCTTCGATCCAGGCATTCAGCCCAGCGCTGGCATAGTAAGCCAGTCCTGCCCGCTCGCGCACCACGTCGCCAATCCTGCCCATCATCCCAAACTGTCCCAGAATGTTGTTGCCCAGCGAAGCCGCCAGGTAATCGGGAGAGCTGCGTTTTGGCCCCAGGCAACCCATGATCAGGTCGGTTTGCACTTTGCCGGGTAGGGGAATTTCTTGTCGGAGGAGGCCGAACATTGGCCGCACCGGCGGCAAGAGCGGGGCAGGCGCTTGGTCAGGGTTGCGCCAGTCACCCAGCGCTCGCCGCACACACTCGACCGCCTGGTCAGGTTCCACGGCCCCAACGATCACGATGGTACACCCCCGCGGGCCAAAAGTGCGCCGGTGGAATTCGGCCAGGTTGTCGCGGGTGATGCCGCGGATGGTTTCGGGGTGGCCGTCGCTGGGGCGACCGTAGGGGTGATCGGGGAAGATGGTTTCTTCAAAGGCCATCTCGCAGCGGTCGCTGGTATCCTGGTTACGGATAGCCAGCCCGGTGAGGATTTGCCCGCGCAGCCGTTCAACCTGCTCTGGCGGGAAGACCGGATAGCGCAGCGCCTCGCTGAGCAATTCTGCCAGCATGGGCAGGTCTTCGGCCAGGGCGCGGGCCCCAAAACTGGTGTTATGCACGCTGGCCCCGAAGCCCAGGCTGGCCCCGGAAGATTCGAGGGTGTCGAACATTTGCTGGAAGGTGTAGCGCTGCGTTCCGCGCATCAGCGCCAGGGCCGTGAAGTGGGCCAGCCCCAGTTTTTCCAGCGGGTCGTACAGGCTGCCGGCGGGCAGGTAGCCGCTGAGCACCACCGATGGGCTCTCAAAGTTGCTGCGGGTGAGCAGGGTGATGCCGTTTTCCAACGTCACCCGCTGGATGTTTTCTGGGCCGGGGAGAGAACGCAGGGAGGCCAGGGGTAGGGCGCTCATTCAACCTCCGGGCTGCCGTCGGGAACGTAGACGCCTGTGACAAGCCGCGATTCGGCCAGGTAGATTTGGGCCACGCGCTGCACATCCTGGGGAGTGACAGACGCCAGGTGCTCAATGTAGCCGGTAAACCAGGCATAACGGTCGAACATCTCGGCGTAGCCCAGCCAGAAGGCCTGGTTGGTAATGTTTTCGCTGCCATAGGCGAACAGCGCCCGGGCTTGCTTGATGGCGCGCTGGATTTCATCCGCCGGGGCGGGGTTGTCCTGCAGGCGGTGCAACTCATCGTGGTAGACCGACAAAATTTGCTCGGGGGACTGCCCGTTGCGCACGGTGATGGTCGTGTCATACAGGAAAGGGTCCACCGTGGCCTGTAAACCGCCGCTCAGCCCGGCAGCCAGTTCGCTCTCTACCAGCGCCCGGTATAGGCGGCTGGTCTTGTTGGATACGCCGCCGCCGCCAAACATATTCAATCCGGCCGGGCCGGTCAGCAGGCTGTCCAGTACGGTGAAGGCGAAGAAATCGCGGGCACTGGCAGCGGGCGCCTGGCAGGCAATTTGGATGTAAGACGTTTCGCCGGGGCCACTCACCTCGAGTTGTGTTGCCGCCGTCGTGGGTGGCTCGGCAGGGATGCTCCGTTCAGGCAGCGGGGTGGCGGGGATGCTTCCATACAATTCGGTGATGCGGGCCAGCATCTCCTGAGCGTTAAAGTCTCCCGCGGCGGTGACCACGGCGTTGTTGGGGGTGTAATAGCGGCGGTAATGCCCGTAGAGGTCATCTCGCTGGATGTTGTGCAGGTCATCTTTTTCGCCGATGATTTCGTGGCGGTAAGGGTGAACCTGGAAGGCGGCGGTTTGCACAGCCTCGCCCAGGCGGAAGAGAGGTTCGTTTTCGCTGCCTTCTCGTTCCGAAAGGATCACCGTGCGCTCCGATTCAACATCCTCGCTTTTGAATTCGCTGTTCACCATCCGGTCGGCTTCCAGGCGCAGCGCCAGGTCGATTTTGTCGGCCGGCAGGGTTTCAAAATACGCCGTCCAATCCAGGTAGGTAAAGGCATTCCATGTGCCGCCTTCCCGCGCGATGGCCTTGTCCAGCACGGTGGGCGGGAACAGGGGCGTGCCCTTGAACTGCATGTGCTCCACCCAGTGAGACAGGCCGGTCCGGCCGGGTTGCTCGTCGCGCGAGCCCACCCGATACCACACCCAATGGCTGATCAGCGGCGCGGTATGAATTTCTTTGAGGTGAACGGTGAGGCCGTTTGGCAATTGGGCGTACAGCGTGGCTGAATTCATGGTTTTGGTTGGGTTTATGGCTTGGGCGTGAAAATTTCTGACCAGCTTCCTGGAAGGTCTTTGAGCATCTTGTAATACGGACGCACAACTTCCTGCAGCCCCACGAAGGGTTCGTGCAGCTCAGTGTCCTTCAGCGGAATGTCCACTTCCACGGTCAGGTTGACCGGGATCATTTGGTCCACCGGAACGGTCAGATTCAGGGCGATGGGCAGTTGGGTGCCCGCCGGGAGGACGATGTTGGCGGGGGCATTGGTGATGGACAGCCCGCCGGTGTATAAGTTGACCCTGGCGTCGTTGATGGGCGTATCTTCGGTCAGAATGACCATCGTGTTGGTGTTGAGCAGCAAGTCAAACTTGGCGGGCACGTTTGTAGTCACCGGGATGGTGGTTTTAATGTGCGCCTGATCCATGAGCACAAAGTTGTCAAATAGCCCACCCAGCACCTGGTCTTGAATCAGGTTTTTAAGCGTAAAAAGCTGGGTGCCCAGCACAATGATGATGATCAACAGGATGAGGTTCACTGCCAGAGAGATCACGCTGGCAATCGTCCAGAAAGGCGGCCCAAACTTCAACTTAGGGAAGCGCCATTGCCGTTGCGGCGCGGTTTGGGCTTCGGGCTCTTCGATTTGCACAGGTTGGTCGGATTCCATAGCAACTTTCCTTCGTTCAGCGTGTTAATTCGATTGGTTCGAGTATAATAATCGATCTAGCGTTTTTTTCCATAGGCTGAAAAGCACTTGTCTAACATGAATATAGCATAGACTGTCAAAAAAGGGTACTTTGCAAGCAGAGCACCTTGTCAACGCTATTCTATGGAGCCTGCCACGGTAACACTCAGAGAACCGACCCTCTTCACCCTTTGAACGGTCGCAAAAAGAGTATAATCAACGATTATGAGTAATTTACTCTTGAATTTCCAGGCGGAGTAACGAATGAGCCACGATCAACCATCCAATCCACACCTTGTCGCAGTTATCGGAGCCGGCCCAGCCGGTTTGTTCGCCGCACGCGAACTGGCCGAGCATGGTAACCGGGTTTTCTTGTTTAACCGTGACATCAAGCCGGGCGGGTTGGCTGAATACGGGATCTACCCCAGCAAACTCAAGATGAAAGAAGGCCTGCGCGCGCAGTTCCGCCAGGTGCTGGATATGCCCGGGGTCAGCTATATCGGTAATATCCTGGTCGGCGAGCATGGTGATCTGAGTCTGTTCGACTTGCGCGAGATGGGCTTTCAGGCCATCCTGGCTGCGGTGGGGGCACAGGGTACCA
>JAEXTI010000441.1 GCA_023406965.1 Chloroflexota bacterium | reverse complement strand
TGGCGATGGCGCCCCAAAAGCCATTCACTTGATAGACCGCCAGCACATGGTCGTCATCGGCGCCGGGTTCAGGAATCAGGTCAATGATCTGCGGGGCAAAGCCCAGGCGGCGCAAGGCCAGGGCCGCCAGAAAGCCGCCATCCAGGCAGTGACATTGGCGGTCTTGCATAACGCGCGCGGGGGGGCGGTTGAGGTCTTCGCCCATGTAGGGAATGCTGTCGAGGTAAGCCTGGATGGCCAGGGGGCTGTCCAGGGATTGGAAGATGGCACGGTTTTGCGGGTCGAGCAGGTTTTCGAAAGCGGTCATGAGAGTCTCCATTTCATTCCGCAGGATTAGAAAGAGCAGCATTGAGTTGAGCCTTACGGCCCAGTTCGTTGATGAATAGCGCGACGAGTACAATCCCGCCGCCGATGGAGAGGCTGACCCAGTTGGCGCTTTCACCAAAGATCAACAGCGAGACCGCCACAGCGAGGGGAATTTTTAAGTCGTTGAAAATGGCCAGCGCGCCGGGGTTCACCCGGCGGGCGCCATAGTTCCACAGGAAGAAAGCCAAGCCCGATGAAATGATGCCCAGATACAGTACGGTGAGGGTCTGGGGCAGGCTGAGGGAGGTCGCCTGCCAATTGCCAAAAAGGAGGAAGGAGAGCGCGGGGGTCAAGAATGCGCCCAGATAAAGCAAGCCGAAAATGTGATGATCTTTCAGCCCGGGGTGGGCGGACATGACGTGGCGGTAGTAGACCTGCCCGGCGGCGAAACACAGGTTGGAGATTTGGACGAGGAAGAAACCGTTGAGCATGTCGCTACGCAAGGGGGTGAATCCCTGGACGATGCCTGTCCCAAGCACCGTTAACAGCGTGGTGATCATGTACAGCCGGTAAACCTTTCGTGTTAAGGCATTGTGGATTAGCGTAACGTAAAGGGGGGTGAAGATGGTGAAGATGGCTACCTCATAGGATTTGAGGAAGCGGAAGGCGGAAAGGTAGGCGATGTACATGACGCCGTACTGGACCATGCCGGTGAGAAAGAGGCGCAGCGCCAGGCTGCGCGGCAGGTTACGCAGTCGCAGAAAGGGCAGGAAGGCCAGGAACGAGAGAAACAGGCGCAGGAACGCAACGAAGTGGGGGTCGATGCCCGCGAGACTGGTTTTGATCAGGCCGAAGGAAAAGGCCCAAAGAAGCGATACTGCCACCAGTACAAGCATTTCGTTTCCTTGATGGAAGACGGGTAGGGTTAACGGGTGTACTGCGCGCCGAGATAGCCCATGCGGGCGATAAGTTCGGCGTTGAAGAGCGAGCCGCCCGCTGCGCCGCGGATGGTGTTGTGCGAAAGGACCACCATGCGGATGTCGAGGAGCGAATCGGGGCGCACGCGACCGACCACCGTGGTCATGCCGCTGCCGGTCATGCGGTCCAGGCGCGGTTGGGGGCGATTGTCTTCGTCGCGGACGACGATGACGGGGTTGGGGGAGAAGGGCAGCCCGCGGGCTTCTTCGGGGCCCTGGTAGGCGCGCAGCACCTCAACCACCTCGGCAGGTTTGGCGCGAGTACCCAGCTCGATGGAAAGGGTGACTACGTGACCGTCGGTGACGGCGACGCGGTTGGTGTGGGCGGAAATGCCAAAAGAGGCCATCTCGATGCTGTCACCGGAGAGCGTGCCAAGCATCTTGCGCGGCTCCCACTCCACCTTGTCCTCTTCGCCGCCAATGTTGGGGATGACGTTGTCGATGATGTCCATGGAGGCGATGCCGGGGTAACCGGCGCCGGAGAGGGCTTGAAGGGAGACGGCAAAGACGCGCTTGAGGCCGAAGGCATCCTGGAGGGGCTTGATGGCAATGCTCATGCCTGTGCTGGTGCAGTTGGGGTTGGTGGTGATGGCCCCGCTCCAGCCGCGCAGGCGGCGCTGGGCTTCGATTAGACGCACATGGGGGGCGTTAATTTCGGGGAGGAGGATGGGCACGTCGGCGGCGCGGCGGTAGGCGGAGGCGTTGGAGCAGATGACTGTGCCGGCGGCGGCAAAGGCGGGCTCGATGTCGCGGGCCAGGTCGGCGGGCAGGCCGGAAAGTGCCAGGGGGGCCTGGACGGCTTCGGGGGTGGAGGGGCGGACGATCATCTCGCGGGCCCAAGCGGGCATTTCACCGGGCAGCAGCCAGTGGCAGACTTCGCCATAAGGCTTGCCGATGGAGCGGTCTGAGCCGGTGAGGGCGACGACCTCGAACCAGGGATGGTTGTCGAGGAGTTGGACGAAGCGCTGTCCAACGCTACCTGTGGCGGCTAAAACTGCGACGGGGATTTTGTTGCTCATGGAATTGCTCCTTAACGAATCACCAGATCGTGAAGCACGCGCACGGCGGCGACGGCATCCTGGCTGGCGATGATAAAACTGATGGATACTTCGGATGACCCCTGGGCAATGGCGATGACGTTGATCTTTTGATCGCCCAGGGCGCTAAAAACTTTGCCCGCGACACCGGGAGTGCTGCGCATGCCTTCACCGACGACGGTGACGATGACCACTTCTTCGGAGGCCCAAACGCGGTCGATGTCTTTGTTCTCGAATTCGTCACGGAAGGCAAGCTGCACAGCGGCGACGACCTGTTGAACGGCCTCGGCGGGCACGGCGAAGCAAATGGCCTGTTCGGAGGAAGCCTGGGAGATGAGCGAGACGCTGGCCCCGGTGGAGGCGATGGCAGCGAAGGTGCGGGCAGCGACACCGGGTACGCCCAACATGCCGCGCCCTTCGAGAGTGACCAACTTGAGGCCGCGGATGGTGGTGACAGATTTGACCACCTTTTGCTCGCGAACGGGCAATTCACTGACCAGGCGGGTTCCGGCGTGGGCAGGATTAAAGGTGTTGAGCACGCGCAGGCCGATTCCAGCTTCGATGACTGGGCGGATGGTTTTGGGGTGCAGCACCTTGGCCCCGGCAAAGGCCAGCTCGGAGACTTCACGGTAGGTGAGTTCTTCGATGGTAGAGGCGTGGGGCACGATGCGCGGGTCGGCGCTCATCACGCCGTCCACGTCGGTCCAGATCCAGACCTCATCGGAGGGCAGCAAGGCGCCGAGAATGGCGGCGGTGTAATCGCTGCCGCCACGGCCGAGGGTGGTGGTGGCGCCTTCGGGGGTGGCGCCGATGAAGCCGGTGACCACGGGGACAATGCCACGCTCGAGAAGGGGGGACAAGACGCTGTGTACAGCAGCCCTGGTGGCGGCCATGTCGGGGTGGGCGGCTTGATGATGGGCGTCGGTTTGGATGAGACGGGTGGCTTCGACGTATTCGGCGGGCGCGCCGAGTGAATCGATGGCGCCGGCCAGCAGGCGCACGGCCAGCCGCTCTCCGAGGGAGGCGACGGCATCCATGGCGCGCGGGGTGGCCTCTCCGAGCACGGAAATGGCCAGACAAAGATTGGAGAAGTCTTGAATCAGCGCCTGGACGCTTTCACGAATGGCATCCTGGCGGGCAGGATGAATGATTCCGGAAGTCAGGATGGCTTCGTGGCGCTCGTTGAGAATGCGGGCAGTGTCCTGGAAGGTGAACACGTCGCCGCGAGTGGCGGCGATGGCGCTCTTGATGAGCAGGTCGGTGACGCCGGAGAGCGCGGAAGTGACCACAACGATGCGCGGCCAGGCGGAGAGATTGTCTCGGACGATTTTGGCGGTTTGGTGCATGGCTTCGGGTGTGCCAACCGAAGTCCCGCCAAATTTCATTACCAGGGTGGGATGCGTAGAAGCCGTCATATTTTCACCAGATGAAAAAAAGAATTCGAGTATTTTACTAGATTTTAGGGATGTGGGGAGAGATTGGCACCCAGGAGGTGGAAGATGCTGTGTCTTTACTCCTCACAAATTCAGAGGTATGCCAGGCGCATGGGTTTATAATTAATCAAATGGAACCAATCATCTTTCTGGACAACGTCACGTTCCGCTATCCGGGGGAGGAAAACACCCGGGACATCTTGCGCGGGCTGTCGTTGGAGATTTTCCCCGGCGACATGGTGGCGGTGGTGGGCTCGAATGGCTCAGGCAAGACCACCATGCTGCGCCTGATGAATGGGCTGCTCATACCGCAGTCGGGGCGGGTGCTGGTGAACGGCCTGGATACAAGCCGCAAGGAACAACTGGCGGCCATCCGGCGGCAGGTGGGGCTGGTGTTCCAGCATCCCGAAGATCAAATTGTGGCCACCACCGTGGATGAGGATGTCGCTTTTGGCCCGGAAAATCTGGGGCTCCCTTCGGCGGAGATCCGCGCGCGGGTGGACCAGGCTTTGAAGTCGGTGGGGTTGGAGGAACACGCTCAGCGCTCACCGCACATGCTTTCGGGGGGGCAGACTCAGCGCCTGGCCCTGGCGGGGGTGCTGGCCATGCGCCCGCAGGTGGTGTTGTTTGACGAAGCCACTACCATGCTTGACCCTGCCGGGCGACTGATGGCTATTCGCGAGATGCTGCGCCTGAACCAGGAAGGGATGGCGGTGGTTTTCATCACCCATCACATGGAAGAGGCGGTGATGGCTTCGCGGGTGGTGGTGCTGCACGAGGGCAAGGTGGCTGAGGACGGTTCTCCCGCCGAAGTGTTTACCGATGCGAACCGGGTGGGAAAATACGGGTTGGGACTGCCACGCCCGGCGCGGCTGGCAGAGCGCTTCCAGCAATGGCTGGGGGTGATGACGCCCAGACCGTTGCACCCGCAGGAGTGGTTGGACCGGCTGCCTGTGTATCCCGGGCCGGTGAGCGGGATTGCGCCTTCCCTGGCGGGTTCGGCGGCTTTGGGAAGCGACGAAGCATTGATTGAGGTGCGCGGCCTGGAACATACCTACCTGGCCGATACACCTCTGGCGCATCTGGCGCTCAAGGACTTGAACATGACCGCCATGCGCGGGGGGACGCTGGGATTGCTGGGACGAACCGGGTCGGGAAAATCAACACTGTTGCAGCACCTTAACGGGTTGCTGCGCCCACAAAAAGGTTCGGTGCGGGTGGGGGTTCATCAGTTGGCTGACTTGACTGTGCCTACCAAGACGGTGGCCAAAATGGTCGGGCTGGTGTTCCAAAACCCGGAAATGCAGTTCTTCGAGCAGTATGTGGGTGATGAAATTTCGTATGGTCCGCGTCAAATTGGGATAGAAGAAACGCTGGCTGAACGGGTGAAGTGGTCGATGGAACTGGTGGGACTCGATTTTGAGGCGTTCAAAGACCGCCTGGTGTTTGCGTTGAGCGGGGGCGAAAAGCGCAAGGTGGCTCTGGCGGCTACGCTGGCCTTGCGACCGCAGGTGCTGCTGCTAGATGAGCCGACCGCCGGGCTGGACCCGGCTGCGCACCTAGAGGTGCTGGGGCGGTTGTCCAGCCTGCAATCGGAAGGAATGACCACCGTGCTTTCGTCTCACCGGATGAATGACCTGGCGGCGCTTGCCAGCCGGCTGGCGGTATTTGAACATGGAACGGTTATTCGCGAAGGGCCGGTGGGCGAGGTGTTCTGGGACTTCAAGGGTTTGGCTGAAGCCGGGCTGGAACCTCCGCTGGTGGTGCGCACGGCGGCCCGTTTGCAAGAACAGGGCTGGCCGATCCCGAAGGGGATTGTGACGCCGGATGCGCTGGCCGACGCCTTGCGGGCATGCAGCCCAGGAGGGACGCAATGAGCCGGTTTGAGTTCATGCGCAATATCCCTATCGGGCAATACTTGCCGGTTGATTCGACGTTGCACCGGCTGGATCCACGGGCCCGGTTGCTGGCTGTGGTTTTGGTCGTTATGGCGCTGACTTTTGCGCCTGGCTTGTGGGGGTTGCTGTTGGGCCTGGGGGCCGCGTTAGTGTGCTTGTGGTTGGGAAGAATTCCCTTCAAGTATGCTTTACGCGCGCTGCTGGCTCCGCTGCCATTCCTGCTAATTCTGGCGGTGCTGCAGGTGTTGTGGAACGCCGGGCCGGATAACCCACCGG
>JAEXTI010000452.1 GCA_023406965.1 Chloroflexota bacterium | reverse complement strand
CCTCGCCCATGCCCAACACCGCGCGCCAGCGCTGTGCTCGCGCCTCGATCTGCTCCGGCGTTGTGCCAATCATCCGCCAGATCGGGATCTCCCGCTCGGCTTCATCTTTCAGGTAGTGCATCAGGGTTACCGCCAGCACACCCAGGGCCAGCTTGTCGGCACGCACCGCCCGCGCCAGGGGGTGCTTTTTCACCTTCGCCATCAAGTCTGCTTTGCCAATGATGATTCCCGCCTGGGGCCCGCCCAGGAGTTTGTCGCCCGAAAAGCAGATCAGGTCTGCCCCGGCTTTCATCGACTCCTGCACGGTGGGTTCGTGGGCCAGCCCATACTGCTCAGTGTTCAGCAGCGCCCCCGAGCCCAGATCGTCCAGCACCGCTACGCCGCGGGCGTGAGCCACCTCCACCAGTTCTTCCAACGAAGGCTCCGTGGTAAAACCCAGGATACGGAAGTTGGAATGGTGAGCGCGCAGCACCAGCGCGGCGGGTTCGGTCAGAGCTTCTTCAAAATCTCGGCGGTGAACCCGATTGGTGGTGCCCACTTCCACCAATTTGGCCCCCGATTGGTTCATCACATCCGGCACGCGGAAACCGCCGCCAATCTCCACCAATTGGCTGCGCGCAATGACCACCCGCTGGCGGCGGGCCAGCGCGCTCAAGCACAGCAGCAGTGCCGCGGCATTATTGTTCACTACCAGGGCCGCCTCTGCGCCTGTCAGGCGTTTGAGCAGCTCCTCGGCGTGCACCGAGCGCGAGCCCCGCGAGCCTTTGGCCAGGTCATATTCCAATGTGCAGTAGCCCGTCGCCAGGCTCTGCGCCGCGCTCATGGCCGCCCGGCTCAGCGGGGCGCGCCCCAGGTTGGTGTGCAGCACCACCCCTGTGGCGTTGATCACCGGGATGAGCGTGTTGCGCAACCAGTCTTCCAACCGGCCAGAAACCGAATCGAGGATCTGCCCCCGCTCGGGGATCGTCAGTTCATCGCTTTCCTTCAAGCGCTTGCGTAGATCGGCCAGTTCGGCGCGGATAGCCTCCAGCGTTAACGGGCGGCCGTATTCAGCCACCAGATTAGCCGCCTGTTGGGTTTGCAACAGCGCTTCCACCCCTGGCAGCGAGCGCAGGTCAGCGCTCATCCGGGGGGATCTCCTCGCGCGGAACCCACAGGCTCAATTCGCGAACGCGGATCAAGGCTTCAATCAGCATGAAGCCCAAGACCAGCACCAGCGCTAACGCCGCGGTAAGCACCCGCCCGCGTTGCAGCCAGGCCAGCAGGCTTCCAAAAATGCCAAACCAAATCGCCTGGCGGCCAATCACCGTGCCGTCTGCCGGTGGATCGGACATAAAGCGCAAGTTCATAAAATACGTGACGGGCATCGCCAGTCCGCTCAGGCCGAGTACCAACAAAAAGTAAAACAGCCAGCGCGGCCCCAGCGTTGGTTTTGTGAGCACTACCAGGACGGCCAGGCCGCCCCATCCCAATAGGGTCAGCAGAATGCTTGCCCACATGAAGTTTTTGAACGGAGGAAATTTTACTGGCTGAGATGTCGGTACCATAAATTGATTATATCCTTTGCAGATGGTAAATCAAATGGTTTCTCTGCAAGTTTCACGCCATATCTTTGCCGAACAAATTATATCAGACCCAAAATGTGATAAGTATGCCGGGAACCGAGCGAAATCTGGCTTCCGCGAACTGAGCAAGGGACTTCAGTCCCGCGCGGGTAGAGCCCACCTTGGAAAATCAGATTCATTGGGAATCGGCATGGTGATATCCGCATATTTGGAAGTATCGAAGGGGCAAGTCATGAATTGCCCCTTCGATACTTCCAAAATGTAGTTGCTACCAGGGCAGCCCCCAAAGAGCCGGAATTTCCCCTGCAAAATTCATCCACTTATGGTATGATTTGCCCACAATTCAATGGGCGCATCCTCTTGCGCCCACTCATCCAGAGAGGTGGAGGGACCGGCCCTGTGAACCCTCGGCAACCAGGCCAACCGCCCGGTGCCAATTCCGGCAGAAACCGCACGAGCGGTGTTCTGGAAGATGAGAGTTGCGCTGAGCAAATCGGCCTCTCCACTCCAGAGAGGATTTTTGTTTAATACCACCCCTTACCGGAGGGATTATGACTAGAAAATACACCAACCGAAAATATCTTGACCTGCTCGATCAAAAAGTACTGGTTTTTGACGGGGCAATGGGCACCAGCCTGCAAAAGCTCAACCTCACCGCTGTTGATTTTGGCGGCGAGCGCACCAACGGCTGTAACGATTACCTGGTCATCACCGCCCCTCAGGCAGTCGAAACCGTGCACCGCTCCTTCCTGGATGCCGGTGTGGATGTGATCGAAACCGACACATTCCGCGCCAACCGTCTCACTCTGACTGAATACGGTTTGCAGGACCAGGTGGACGCCATCAACAGCGCCGCCGCGCAACTGGCCCGCCGCCTGGCCGACGAGTACACGCAAAAAACCGGGCAGCAGCGCCTGGTGGCTGGGTCGCTCGGCCCCACCGGCAAACTGCCCTCCATGAGCGATCCCGAGCTCTCCAATGTTGCCTTTGCCGAACTGGTCGACATCTTCCGGGAGCAAGCCGCCGCGTTGATCTCCGGCGGCGTGGACCTGCTCCTCATCGAAACCTCCCAGGACATTCTGGAGGTCAAAGCCGTCATCGTCGGCATTCAAGCCGCCTTTGAGCAAACCGGCATCTATCTGCCCATCCAGGCCCAGGTCACTCTCGACACCACCGGGCGCATGCTCCTGGGCACCGACAGTTCCGCTGTCACCGCCATCCTCGAAGACTTCCCCATCGACGCCATCGGCCTCAACTGCTCCACCGGCCCCGATTATATGCGCGAGCCGCTGCGCCAACTCACCGAGACCGCCCACCTGCCCGTATCCTGCATCCCCAACGCCGGGCTGCCCCTCAACGTGGACGGTCAGGCAGTTTACCCCCTGCAACCCGAGCCCTTTGCCGACACGCTCGCCTCCTACGTCGAGAAATTCGGTGTGCGCATCGTCGGCGGTTGCTGCGGCACGACCCCCGAGCACATGCGCCTGCTGGTGGACCGCCTGAGCGGAAAAACCGCCCAACCCAACCCTGCCCCGCGCCAGCCGCGCCTGTCCTCGGCCACCGCGGCCCAGCCCATGATTCAAGAACCCGCGCCCTTCCTCATCGGTGAGCGCCTCAACACCCAGGGCAGCGCTAAGTTTAAAAAGATGATCCTGGCCGAAGACTTCGAAGGCGCGCTGGAGATCGCCCGCACCCAGGTTGAATCCGGCGCCCACGGACTGGATCTGTGCACCGCCCTCACCGAGCGTCCCGACGAAGGCGAGCTGATGCGCCGCCTGATCAAAGCCCTGGCTCCTTCCGTGCGCGTGCCCTTCATCATCGACAGCACCGAGCCCGAGGTGGTGGAACTTGCCCTGCAAACCGCCCCCGGTCGCTGCCTGATCAACTCCACCAACCTGGAAGCCGGGCGCGCCAAAGCGGATAAAATCTTCTCCCTTGCCCGCAAGTACAACGCCGCCGTCATCGCCCTGACCATCGACGAGCAAGGCATGGCCAAAACCGCCCAACGCAAGCTGGAGATTGCCCGGCGCATCTACGATATTGCCGTCGGCGAATACGGCTTCCAGCCCCACGACCTGGTCTTTGACGACCTGACTTTCACCCTGGCCACTGGCGACCCCGAGTTTTCACAGTCAGCCATCGAGACCATCGAGGGCATCCGCGTCATCAAGGCCGCTCTGCCCGGCGTGCTCACCTCGCTGGGCGTGTCCAACGTCTCCTTTGGCCTCACCCCGCCTGCCCGCGCCGCCATCAACAGCGTCATGCTCTATCACTGCGTGCAGGCCGGTTTGGACATGGCCATCGTCAACCCGGCTACCATCACCCCCTACGCCGACATCCCCGCCGAAGAGCGCGAACTGGCTGAAGATTTGATCTTTGCCCGCCGGGCAGATGCCCTCCAACGCCTGATCGAGCACTTTGAACACGCCGGCCCGGCCAAAGCATCCAAGGCAGACAACCTCCAGGCCGCCCTGCTCAGCATGACCGCCGAAGAGCGCCTGGGCTACCGCATCTTGCACCGCCTGCCCAACAGCATCGAGATCGATATCGACGAACTTATCCACCGCCCCACGTCCCTCACCCGTCACGAAGCCGCCATCGAGGTGCTCAACGGCATCCTCCTGCCCGCCATGAAAGAGGTCGGCGACAAATTCGGCGCCGGTGAGCTCATCCTGCCCTTCGTGCTCCAATCCGCCGAGGTGATGAAGAAAGCCGTCTCTCACTTGGAAAACTACCTGGAGAAAAAAGAAGGTGTTGCCAAGGGCACTCTTGTGCTGGCCACCGTTTACGGCGACGTGCACGACATCGGCAAGAACCTGGTCAAAACCATCCTCTCCAACAACGGCTACCAGGTCATTGACCTCGGCAAGCAGGTTCCCGCCGATACCATCATCAACCGTGCCGTCGAAGCCAACGCCGACGCCATCGGTCTCAGTGCGCTGTTGGTCTCCACCAGCAAGCAGATGGGTCTCATCGTCAACGAGTTGCAGCGCCGCGGGCTGTCCTTCCCGGTGCTCATCGGCGGGGCGGCCATCAACCGCCGTTTCGGGCGCCGCATTCTGCAAACCGAATCCGGGGAATCTTATGCCCCGGGGGTCTTCTACTGCAAAGATGCCTTCGAGGGCCTCAGCACCATGGATGCCCTCATGAACCCCGCCTCGCGCAGTGACCTGCTGGAACGCATCCACCGCGAATCCGAGATGGAACTTGGCCGGGTACCATCCGGTAACGGCAGCAGCGAAGCTTCAGCGTCTCGCTCCGACGTGCCAGCCCTCGAGAAGCTCCCCGTGCCTCCCGCCTGGGGTCCTCGCGTGGTGCGCGAAATGCCCCTGGAGGCCGTCTTCCAGCACCTTTCCATCAACGAGCTCTTCCGTTTGTCCTGGGGCGCCAAGAACACCCACGGTGAGGCCTGGATCAAGCTGGAAGCCGAATACCAGCAGCGCCTGGATGAAATGCGCCGCCAGGCCATTGCGGATGGCTGGCTGCGCCCGCAAGCCGTCTACGGCTACTGGCCCGTCCAGGCTCAGGGCAACGACCTTATCGTTTACGACCCCGCCAGTCTGGCCGCCAAGGAACCCAGCGAGCTATTGCGCCTGAACTTCCCCCGCCAACCCGAAGGCGACCATCTTTGCCTGGCGGATTATTTCGCCCCGCAAGATTCAGACAAGATGGACGTGGTTGCCCTCCAGGTGGTCACGGTTGGGCAGAACGCCACGGCGCTGTTCGATAAAATGCAGGAGAAGGGCGAGTACAGTGAGGCTTACTTCCTGCATGGGTTGGCCGTTCAAACCGCCGAAGCCACCGCCGACTACCTGCACGAGCACATCCGCCGCGAGCTGGGCCTACCCGCTGGGCAAGGCAAACGCTACTCCTGGGGTTACCCGGCTATTCCTGAACTATCTGACCACCAGAAGGTCTTCCAACTGCTGCCCGCCGAAGCCGAATTGGGCATGACCCTCACCTCGGCTTACCAGTTGGTCCCCGAGCAATCCACCGCCGCCATCATCGTCCACCACCCTGCTGCCAAGTATTTCAACGTGGGCGAGAACCGCGTGGAACAACTGATGAGGTGAGTATGAGCCTTCCCAACCGCTTTCTCGCCGCCCTGCAATCCCCTCGCCCGCTGCTCTCCGATGGCGCTATGGGCACCACGCTGCACCAGCGCGGCATCACCTTTGAAGATTGCTTCGACCGCCTCAACCTGACCCAACCCGCCGTGGTTGGTGAAGTGCATCGCGAGTACATCGAGGCCGGTTCCAACATCATCCAGACCAACACCTTCGGCGCAAACCGCTTCAAGCTGGCGCGCCACGGTCTGGAGGACAAGGTCGCCGAGATCAACCGCGCCGGGGTCGAACTGGCCCGCCGCGTGGCCCTGGCTTCCTTCAAAGACGTGCTCATTGCCGGTGATATCGGCCCGTTGGGCGTCCGGCTGGCTCCCTTTGGGCGCGTCCAGCCCGAGCAAGCCCGCGCGGCCTTCGCCGAGCAAATTGCCGTTCTGGCCGAAAGCGGCGTTGACCTGCTCATCATCGAGACCATGACCGATCTATACGAGGTCGTGGAAGCCATCCAGGCTGCCCGCGAAACCGCTCCCCACCTGCCCGTGGTCGCATCCATGACCTTCACCCGCGACGACCGCACCCTGCTGGGCGACAGTCCCGCCAAGGTGGCCCGTGATATTTGCGCTGCCGGGGCTAATCTGATCGGCGTCAACTGCTCGGGCGGCCCCCATCAAATCCTGCGCATCCTCAAGCAAATGCGTCAGGCCGTGCCAGAAGGCGTATTCTCGGTCATGCCCAACGCCGGGTGGCCTGAGCAGGTCGGCGGGCGCATCATGTATGCTGCCGCGCCCGAGTATTTTGGCGAGTATGCCCTGGCCTTCTGGGAAGCCGGCGCGCGCCTGATCGGCGGCTGCTGCGGCACCACCCCCCAGCACATCCAATATATGGCCCAGGCCATCCACTCCGCCGATCCGGCCACAATTCACCCGCAAGAACATGCCGTCGTAGCCCCCAAAGAGGAAGCCGCCCCTGCGGACCAGCCTACCCAGTTGGCAGAAAAACTGGCAGCCGGACGCTTTGTGGTTGCCGTGGAGATGGATCCGCCGCGTGGGCTTTCCACCCACAAACTCATCGCCGGAGCCTCGCTGCTGGCTGAAGCCGGGGCCGACGTGATCAACGTGGCCGACTCGCCCATGGCGCGCATGCGCATGAGCCCCTGGGCCGTCTGCTCTCTGCTCCAACGCCGTGTCAACGTCGAGACCGTGTTACATTTCCCCACCCGCGGACGCAACCTGCTGCGCGTGCAAGGTGACCTGCTCGCCGCCCACGCTCTGGATGTGCGCAATGTCTTCGTGGTCATGGGCGATCCCACCTCCATCGGCGATTATCCCAACGCGAATGATAATTACGACCTGGTGCCCTCTGGCCTCATTAAGCTCATCAAGCAGGGCTTCAACGCCGGGCTCGATCACTCCGGCGCCGACATTGGCCAGCCCACCAGTTTCTTCGTCGGCTGCGCCTTGAACCTGGCCCCTGCCGATCCCGAATCCGAGATCAAGAACCTGCGCCGCAAGCTCAAAGCTGGGGCAGATTTCGTCCTCACCCAGCCCACCTACAACCCCGCCGAGTCCCGCGCCTTCCTGCAAAGGGTGGAGACCGAGTTGGGCCAGCCCTTGCCCATCCCCCTCCTGGCAGGCATTTTGCCGCTAGCCAGCAATCGCCACGCCAACTTCTTGCATCAGGAAGTGCCCGGCATCATCATCCCCGATGAAATCCGCGCGCGCATGGACAACGCCGGTGATAAGGGCGCTCGCGAGGGCATCCGGATTGCTATCGAACTCGTCGAGCAGTTGCGCGACTTTGCCCAAGGCGTATACATCATGCCCGCCTTCAACCGCTTCGACTATTCCGCCGAAATCATCGAAGCCATCCGCGCCGCCGACTAATACCTCGGTGTGGGGGCCGGGTTCCCCGGCCCAGTAGCGCGGGTTTCTAACCCGCATCCTCCTGCCCTACCACCTACTCGATCGTAGGGGCGGGTCTTTAATGCGGACTAACCATCCCTATCTTCATTCACTTCTTCTGACTCTTCACCCCCTTGCCCCGCTAAAGACCCGCCCGTTTGTGCCACTCCGGCGGGTCTGCCAGGACAGCCTTTGTAGCGCGGGTTTCTTACCCGCGATCTCCACCCTCAAGACCCGCCGCTACAACCCACGCAAACGCTCTTCTCCTTTCACAAATGATAACCCTTCTCACTCGGCAAGGCCGGTTCTCGTGCTATACTATCGATGATGTTACGTGCCTTGATTCCCTTCGCGGTCCTGATGATCGTGCTGGCTGCGGCTGGCA
>JAEXTI010000392.1 GCA_023406965.1 Chloroflexota bacterium | reverse complement strand
ATCTGCGCCTCATTCCTGCCGTCGTTTCCTCCCCAGTTCAACGCTCATCCATCCTCCGCCGCGATGGCACCCAGGTGGAAACAGGTGACATACATGCTTCTACCGGCGAGGGCCGTTTGGCTGTTTTTGTGGAAAACCCCGCCATCTCCGTAGAACCTGGTAGCTCGGTCACCCTTTCCTTCACCTTGCTCAACCAGGGCCCCCTGGTCGATCACTTCGGCGTAACGCTGACCGGGCTGCCCCCTACCTGGGTTCAGCTCCCAGCACCCATCCAGTTGCTTCCCGGAGAACAGCGCACCTCGCAAATCACCGTGCGCCCACCACGTTCCTCGCAAAGCCCCAGCGGGTCTTATATTCCAAAACTACTGGTCTCATCCCAAGAAAACCCTGGACAGCTCGTCGAAGTCACCATCAACCTGACGGTAGGCAGCTACCAGCATTTCCGCGCCGAGCTTCGCCCGCAACGGGTAAAGTCAAAATCCGTGGCCAAACTGAGGATCGAGAATTCTGGAAATCGCCCCGAAACCTTCGCCCTCATTTTCACAGACCGCGCCGACGAACTGACCTTCACACCCGCCACCCGCCAGGCAAAAGTGGCTGCCGGGCAGGCCGTAGAGGTCGGCTTCACCGCTCGGCCCAGGCATCGCAAGCTGCTAGGCGGTGAGCAAATCCATCCTTTCACGGTTCAAGTGGATCCTCCCTCGGGCGACCCGCAAAGTCTGTCTGGCGAATTGGTCAGCCGAGCCATCTTCCCAGTGTGGTTATTGCCCATATTAATGACTCTCTGCATGCTTGCAATCGCTGCGGTTGTCCTTTTGTTCACTGCCCAAAACCAGATCAAAGCGCACCAAACCGCCACGGCCCTGGCGATGGTATCGACCGTGGAGGCCCAGGTGCGCGAACAAGCCGCCCTGGCGACCGTTGCCGCCGCCACTCTTTCTGCTCTCAACGACGATGACGGGGACGGCCTGACCAACAGCCAGGAAGCCGCCTTGGGCACCGACCCTAACAACCCCGATACTGATTTAGACGGCCTTAAAGACGGCGAAGAAGTCAATGTCTTTGGCACCCTTCCAAAGAATATGGATAGTGACACCGATACCCTCCCAGACGGGAAAGAGGTGCACGAGCTTGGAACCAGCCCCACCAACAAGGACACGGATGGTGACGGACTCAACGACAATGTTGACGCCGATCCCGGCCAACCGCCCACTGTGACGCCCTCGCCCACCCCCACGCCCGGCATTCCCGGCGACGGCATCGTCATGAACTGCGCCTACCCCACCAGCTACCACCGCTTCCGCCTGGAGGATCGCGGCTCGCAAGGTAGGGTGGTATTCCTCGACCTGTGGAAAGCGGGTGAATGGATCACCGTCTGGTCGCTGGAAGGCGGCGATCCCATGTCACGCCAGATCGAACTCGACGGCCTGGGGCTGCAAAAATTTGGTGACTGCCATCAGTTGGTGGTAGTCCCGCTGCGCTCCTCCGGCTCTGGCTCTTACCTCGATCTTCAGGTGTTCATGTGGAACGGCACTACCGTCCAGCAGGTCCTGACCATTGGGTTAACGCAAGGGATGTGGGAGAAAACCGGCAACTCCATCAAAACCGAGCAGGCCGTCTACCTTTACGGCGAGCCCAACTGCTGCCCGTGCAACCGAGAAGTTAAGTATTTCGACTGGAACGGTACGCAGTTTGTCGAGGGAGCCGTATCCCTCAACCCAACCTATGTCGGCGATGCACCGGATGAGTGCAAGCCGAAATTCTTCCCGTTGCTGCCCACGATGATATTCATCCTGCCACAACCGTAACGCACCTGTTACAAAAAACCTAAGGGTCTTCTGAGACCCTTAGGTTTTTCATCAAATAGTGGGGCGAGTGGGACTTGAACCCACAAGACCTCTCGGCCGGCGGATTTTAAGTCCGCTGCGTCTGCCAATTCCGCCATCGCCCCGTGCGTACCTGTATTGTAACTCAAGCTCTGTATGCGTCAAGGATATGCAGGCCGGTTCATTGGAAATCGGCGTGGTAAAATCCGCATTTTGAGGTATAAGAGCGGCTTCGCTGCTCTTATACCTCAAAATGCGGTACCTACCCAGGCAACTCCCAAAAAGCCCGCAAGCCTCTCGTTTCATTTGCGGAAATCTTGCCCTTGAGGTTAGAATAAGAAACAGATTTTAAATCAGAGTCCTCTCCCTTTTAATTGCCTTCGGCCCATCAGAACTCGAGTCAACCATGAACAACCAACCCATGCCCCTCATCCGCATTTACGGCTCCCATCGCCAGATGGGCCGTCAAATCGGTGAAGCTTGCCGTGATCAAATTCACCACAGCATCGCCAATGCCAACCAACTCCTCGCCGATGCCTTTGAACGCCTTCAACTCACCTGGGAGGGGGCTCAAACCCAATCCCGCAAGTACATCCCCTTTGCCGAAGAGCGCTTCCCTCGTTTTGTCGAAGAAATGCAAGGCATCGCCGAAGGCGCCAATGCCTCCTTTGATGATATCGCCGTGGTTAATGCGATGGAAGCCGTCACCATGGATGCGTTGCACCTGACCAAGTGCACCAGCATGGCAGTCGCCCCCGAGCGCAGCGCCAGCGGCCACGTCTATTTAGCCCATAATGAAGACTGGCTGCCCGAAGACGAGCCTGATTTGATCATGCTGCACGCCACGCCGGATGACGCCCCTCCTTTCCTGGCAATGACCTACGGCGCGCTCCTTCCCAACATCGGTTTCAATGCGGAAGGGATTGCCCAGGCCTGCGATTCCGTCTACCCCATCGATTCGCGCATCGGCACTCCGCGTGTGATCGTTTCACGCGCCACGCTGGCAGCCCGCAGCCCCGACGATGCCATTCGTTCCGCGCTGGCTCCCCAGCGAGCTGCCGGCTACAACCACATGATCGCCCACGAAAGCGGAGAATTATACAACGTAGAAGTCTCGGCGCGCCGCTTCGCCGTCCTTGGTTCCGAGGATGGCGTCGTGGCACACACCAACAACTATCTTTCGCCGAACATGGTCGAAGTAGAAAGCGACCCCGACGAGTTAATCGCCACTCGCGTGCGCTATTTTCGCTCCAAACGACTCTTGGGGCTCACCCGGCTGCACACGATCGAATCCCTGCAAGCCATCCAGCGCGACCATATCAACTTTCAGGACTCGATCTGCAACCATGCTATCGACAGTCAACAGCCCTTCGACCGAGAAAAAACCATCACCGCGATGATCATGGACCTCACCGAACGAGTCATTTACGCCACCTGGGGCAGTCCCTGCCAAAACGAATATCACATCTACCGGCTGTAACGAATTAACGGCCATCGCCCCGCAGCAAGCGGATAATCCTCCCCTTGTGAAACAATCCGCCCTCCGCGTCTGGATCATCTTGCGTTAGAGCCATGTTCTCATCCGAAAGTACCTCTTCCACGCCTCGGTCCACAATCTCCCCAAAGATCCTCTGATAACTGGCACAGAAGGGGTCTCGCGTTTGCCCCGCAGCCAGCGCATCATACGGACAGCCCCCCAGGCAAATATCCAGAAAAGCACACGCGCCACACTCCGTCTTAACGTTCTCCTGCCGCCGGGCAAGCATTTGCCAGGCAGGCGAATCCTCAAATCCGCCTTCGTCAAAGATACTGCCCAACCGGAAAGTCTCTTGCCCAACAAACCGCTGGCAGGGATAGATACTTCCATCTGGGGAAATTGTCAGGTATTTCCCCAGGCAATTCCCAAACGTGCAAATCCCGCCTTTTCCCGCCGCAACGCTCCTACAAATTGCGTCCAGGGTCGGAATGCGCATGGTCGTCAGGTTTTCTGTGTAGAACGCCAGCAATTCGACCAGCAATTCCCCATACGCCTCTGCGGATAAGGCCCACCCCGCCTTCTCATCCGCCGGCACCCTCCCACTTAGCCCTGGAGAAGCTGCATGGATCGCGAAATTCAATCCCTCATGTCGAAAAAACGCCGCCACTTCACGCCAACGCGGCAAGGATTGCGCCGTGAAAGTCACAATACAGCCCACCTCCAAACCATGCTTTCGAGCTGTCTCAATCCCAGCCATCGTTCTGCGGAAATAGCCCTCCCCGCGCTGGGCATCATTCATCTCTTCCGGACCGTCCAGGCTGGTTCCCAGCCCCACCCGGTAGCCTTTAAAAAGCTCACAATACGCATCATCCAACCGCCACAGGTTCGACTGCGCTGCAAAGCTCACCGGCTTTGACCGACTTTGCGAAAAAATCGGCAAAGCCTCTTGGAAAAAATTCACCCCTGCCAAAAGCGGTTCGCCCCCATGAAAAGTTACCTGCAATGGCTCATTCTCCTCAAGGGTACCCACCCATGCCGCTGCCCTCTCAAGCACCTGTTTGCTCATGATCGGTTGCGCATAACGCGGGCCAAAACAATACAAGCAGCCGGCCTGGCAGGCCGTGGTCGGAATAAGCAACACATGTCGGGTCATGATATGATTATAGTAGATATACGATCCGCACAGCTCTTTCAAAATCAACGTAGAAAAATGCGTTTTTGGGTTAACCACTCAGCCAAAGGCAGAAAGACACTTTTCTTACCCTCTGAGTAGTTACGTTTTGGGAACTTATCCCTCAATTGTGCGTTATAAAGAGTGACCAATACAGCAAGGAGAACGCAAGTATGAAACGAACCATCACAACAATGATTTTTTCCGGCTTAGCTGCTCTAATTTTGGTAGGCTGTAACATGCCCACCAAGAGCACCTCAACCGCTGAACCAAACGCTGCCGGCACCCAAGCCGCTCAGACCCTGCAAGTCCTCATGACTCAGGTTGCGGGGGCCGCCACAGCCACCCCCGGCGCCAGTGTGCCCACCAGCACGCCCCAACCGCAAGCCCCTACGGCTACCATTGCGCCTCCTACTGCCACACAAGCGCCTACCAGCACTTCGGTGCCGGTTGCCTGTGATGCCGCTCGCTTTGTGACCGACGTCACCATTCCCGATGGCACCTCTATCGTTGCCGGAGCCAAGTTCACCAAAATTTGGCGGCTGAAGAACGTCGGCACCTGTACCTGGACGACCTCCTATTCCCTGGTTTTCACCAGCGGCAACGCGATGGGCTCCCCTACCTCGGTCGCCATGCCTGCCAACGTCGCCCCCAACCAAACTATTGATGTCTCCATCGAGTTAATCGCCCCCAATTCGACCGGCGACTACCGTGGAAACTGGCTGCTGCGCAACGCCTCTGGACAGACATTTGGCCTGGGAGGGAACAACGAAACCTTCTATGCCGACATCAAGGTCGTTTCTGCTCCGCCCAGTTCAGGCTCTTATGACTTTGCCGCCAATTACTGCGCAGCCGAATGGTCCACCGGCGCCGGCGTCATATCCTGCACTACTCCCGATAAAGACGCCAAGGGCTTTGTCATATACCTCACGAAACCTTACCTCGAATCTGGTACGCAGGACAACGAGCCTGGCATCGTGCTCGGCCCACAAAACATCAACGATGGCATCATTCGCGGTAAATACACACCCTTCACCGTCAAGGCTGGTGATCACTTCAGGGCTGTCATCGGTTGCGAGTACAACGCAAAAGACTGCAATGTTAAACTCCAGCTCGATTACCAGATAGATAATGGCACAATCACAACTCTTGCCACATGGAGTGAAACCTATGATGGCGACTTCCACCAGGTGGACGTTGACTTGAGCAGCCTGGCTGGGAAGTCGGTCAAATTCATCCTCACCGTCATGGCCAACGGTTCTGCCGCCGGCGACCGGGCCCTCTGGCTTTCCCCGCGCATCCAGAACGTCCCCCCTGCCGCTACACCGTAGCCTTCTCTCTTCCAATACAAACACAGCGCGAGATTG
>JAEXTI010000371.1 GCA_023406965.1 Chloroflexota bacterium | reverse complement strand
CGTATGTACGGATATTATACGCCCAAAGCTCCTGGGCCGTGCTGCGCGTAAAAGCCGCCAGCCCGGCTTGCGCAGCTTGGAAAGCAAAACGGCTGGCGTCGGGCGGGTCGGCGGGACCGGTGGAGATGAGGTTGATGAACAGCCCGGGGCGGCTTTCGGCGCGCATCCAGGCTCCGGTCGTTTGCATCAGCAAGAAAGGCGCGCTCAGGTTGGCTTCCAACGTGCGCTGCCAGTCCCATTCGTCCAGGCGCAGCAGCGGGGTGACCGGCTCGGCGCGCGGGCACAGCACCAGCGCATCCAGGCCCTCCCAGGCGTCCAGCACTTCTTCAAAAAGCGCTCGCGCCGCCAGCCCCTTGACCGGGTCGGCTACGTGGCAGGCTGCCTGTCCGCCCGCGGCTCGCACCGCGGAGGCGGTTTCCTCCAGGTTATAGGGGGTCAGATCGCTGAGCGAAAGGCGCGCGCCGCGTTGGGCCAATGCCACCGCCAGACTGCGCACGGGCTCGCGCCCGGCCCCGGTGAGCAGAACAATCTTGCCTGATAAATCAATTTGCGAGGAGAGGTTCATAGCGAATCGCCTCCGGCGCGCAAAGGCCAAAACCGTCTTTGTTGCTGCGCGCATCCAGCGCAAACCCCAGATAAGGGGACGGGTCCAGGGTATTTTGGATTTTACGCTCATCCAGGAAGTTACCCTGACCGTCATCCAGCACGATGGAAAAATGCAGGTGCACACCGGTGGGCGTGCCCGGAGAACCGGAGAAGTTGCCCTGGTAGCCCAGCAGCGTCCCGGCGGGTACAAACACTTCACCGCTGCCAGGCGGGAAAGCCGGGTCGATGAGCGGTTCGCCCATCGGGTCGGCCATGTGGGTGTAATACAACCAGATGGTGCGTTCGGACTGGAGCGGGTCATCGGGGACGCGCAGGATGAGGGTGGATTTCCAATCGTCCAGGCGGGTCAGGTAGCTGTCCGCGGCTGCATAGACAGGAGTCAGGCCCGGATCGGTACCCGCGAAGATATCCAACCCGGAATGGCGATGGAACGGGCGGAACGAATCGTTCCGCAGATAACCGATGTAGCCACGCGTGGGCATGATGAAAGGCGCGTCACCGCAGCGCTGCCCGGCCTCTACCACCCAATCCTGATGCTCTTCGGGGTGGTTCAAGTAGGCAATCAGGCGTTGATCGCGCAAGGTACTGCCAAAGGTAGAGCGGCGAATGAACCAAATCGCTCCGGCAGCCACGAGGGCCATAAAGACGAGCCCGCCCACCAGCACAAAGAGCACTTGCCGCCGGGTCAGCGACACTTTCAGGTTGGCGAAATGGAAGTCGATCATCCCTGAAACTCCTATGAAGCGGGGGTCAAAGCTAGGCTAGAGTTTGCCGATCATCGACCAGGGGCCGGTCCAGGTGATCTCGACGGGCAGTAACTGCCCGCGCAAATCCTCCTGGCTCTCCACAAAAACCAGCTTGTTGGTGGGGGTGCGGCCCTTCCAGCGGTTCTTGACCTTTTCCTCGAACAACACCGGGGTGCGCTGGCCCAGGTAGCGCGCGTTGATCTCGCCAATCACCTGTTCTTGCAGTTCCTCCAGCAAGCGGAAGCGGCGCATCTTTTCGGCTTCGGGCACGTCGTCGCCCAGCCGGCGAGCCGCCACCGTACCGGGGCGGGTGGAGTAGCGCGCCAGGTGAGCCACGTCCAGGCGCAGCTCTTCCAACAGGCGGTAGGTGTCCATGAACTGCTCGTCGGTTTCACCAGGGAATCCTACGATGATATCGGTAGCGATGGAAACGCCGGGAATGCGCTCGCGCAGCCGCGCGACCAGCTTGCGGTAATCCTCAGCCGTATAGCCGCGCTTCATGTTCGCCAGCACCTTGTCGTTCCCCGCCTGGATGGGCACCTCGATGTGCGGCATGACCTTGGGTAAGTTGGCCACCGCATCGAAGAGGTCATCGGTCATGTAGTTGGGATGCGAGGTGAGGAAGCGGATGCGCTCCAACCCGTCGATCTCGTTCAGGCGAATGAGTAACCCGGACAGGTTGGGGTAGGTGTCATTATCTTTGCCGTAGCGGTCAACGATCTGGCCCAGCAGGGTGATCTCTTTGACACCCTGGCGCACCAGGGCTCGGGCTTCCGCCAGAATATCTTCCGGCGGGCGGCTGCGCTCGATGCCGCGGCGATAGGGGATGATGCAGTAGGTGCAGGCGTGCGAACAGCCGTAGACAATGGGGATGAAGCCCGAAACCAAAGCACCGCGCTCGCCTTCCGGCAGGGCCAAATCGCCATCCATATAGGCATAGCGGGTGGCGGTCTCGTCGACCTCCATCTCGCGCACCTCGGATTGGGTCAGGAATGCCACTAGGGGGGCCGGGTCGGAAGGCGGGGAGAAGACGTCCACGAAGGGGAAGCGCTTCTTGAGCACGTCGTGACTGCGCACACCCACCAAGCAGCCCATCAGGTTGATCACCAGGTTCGGGTTGCGCTCCTTGAGCGGTTTGATCGAATGCAAGCGCCCATAGGCCTTGTTCTCAGCGGACTGGCGCACCACGCAGGTGTTCAAGACGATGACATCGGCCTCTTCGGCCTGTGAAGTTTGGGTATAGCCGAGGTGCTCGAGCGCAGAAGCCACGCGCTGCGAATCCGCCACATTCATCTGGCAGCCCTCGGTCCAGACATGGTATTTCATAGGGGAAGATTATATCATAGGACTTACGCAAGACGCATCAGGACCGAAGGGGACTTGAGCTGGCTGCGCAAATAGTCATCCAAGAGATCATGCTTGACGCGATAGATGGTACGTTGAGTCTCAACGGCGACTTGCTTGAGCC
>JAEXTI010000369.1 GCA_023406965.1 Chloroflexota bacterium | reverse complement strand
AGGAAACTCGCGCCCGCCTGCTCTCGGTAGCCGAGAACCTCTTCGCCGAACAAGGCTTTGATGCCACCGGCGTCGCGGATATTTGCGCCGCCGCAGGGGTCAGCAAAGGCGCCTTCTACCATCACTTTCCCACCAAGCAAGCCCTCTTTCACGCCCTCATGGAAGGCTGGCTGGCCCAACTCGACCAGCAAATGAATGCCGCGCTGCAGGCCGCTTCCAGTGTTGGCGCGGGCCTGCTCAACATCGCCGGTGGCACCGGTCCCATCTTTGAGGGCGCCGGTGCCCGCTCGCCCATCGTCTTCGAGTTCTGGATGCAGGCCTCCCGGCACCCAGACCTCTGGCAAACCGCTGTTGCCCCCTACCGGCGCTACCTGGACCGCTTCGCCGATATCGTCCGCGCCGGGATCGAAGAAGGCACCTTCCGCCCCGATCTGAACCCCCAAGCTGCCGGTCAGACCCTCATGGCCCTTGCTATGGGCTTGCTTTTGCAGGCCTTACTCGATCCTCAAGGCGCTGATTGGGGTCAGGCCACCCTGGAAAGCGTAAGAATTCTCATTCGCGGCTTAGAAAACCGCTGAATCATTTACCCGTCTCGAGTGAAATTTAAGGAGTTGAAACCAATGAATCTGATCACAGGCGTTGCCGGCCATTTGGGAAATGTTCTTGCACGCGAGCTGTTGGCGCGCGACCAACCCGTCCGGGGGTTAATTCTCCCCGGAGAAGACACCACCTCTCTCGAAGGATTAGACATCGAATTGGTTGAGGGAAATGTCCTCGACCTTCCTTCACTGGTCCGCGCCATGCAGGACGTCGAAGTGGTTTTCCACATGGCCGCCCTGGTGTCCATCGTAGAAGATCACGCTCCCCTGCTGTATAAAGTCAACGTGGAAGGCACGCGCAACGTCATCGAGGCCGCCCGCCAATGCGGCGTGCGCCGCCTGGTTTACACCAGCTCCATCCACGCTATCACCCGCCCTCCCGACGGTGTCACCATCGATGAGACTCTGCCCTTCGATGCAAACAACCCCGCCGGTCCTTACGACCGCACCAAAGCCGCCGCCTCGCTGGCTGTCCTGGAAGCCGCTCAGGCCGGCCTCGACACCGTCATCGTCTGCCCCACCGGTGTGCTTGGCCCCTACGATTTCCGCCGCTCCGAGATGGGCGAAATGGTTCTCACCTGGATGAAACGCTCCATCGGTATCGTCATCAACGGCTTCTTCGACTTTGTGGATGTGCGCGATGTAGCCGCCGGGCACATCCTGGCAGCCGAGAAAGGTCAAACCGGCGAGACCTACATTCTCGGCGGCGAACGCATCTCCGTCACCCAGATCCAACGGCTCGTCCAGCAAGCCGCCGGCATTCACACACCCGCCGTCAACATCCCCATGCGCCTGGCCATGTTCGCAGCCCGCTTTGCCGAAATCTACTACCGTGTCACCAAAACCCGCCCGCGCTTCACCCGTTATTCGCTGGAAACTCTCGTCAGCAACTCAGAGATCAGCTCAGCCAAAGCCTCCACCCATCTGGGGTATAAAGCCCGCCGCCTGTCCGAATCCCTGGCTGACACGGTCGCCTGGTGGTTGCAGAACCGCAAACGGGTCAAAGCCACCGTGCGAATTCGATCTTGACAATTCTTCACAATTCCGCTAAGATCAACTTGTTGAAAGATTAAACAAAGGAAGGAGGTGTCACATGTCAGCCAAAAAACAATATGTTCGCTTGGTTACTGTCCTTTTCGGCACAGTTGATATGGCATGGAAGCGCCTCCTGAACGGTTAATCACTTTCTTACTACGAAGTGACACCGCGGGTGCTCAATGCCCCGCGGTTTTTCTTTAACCCGCGCTCACAACCGTGCCTATCGAACCGAAGCTTTTTTGTGACACCAGGATTGTGAGTTCAATACAACTATGTCTCGTTTAGACTTGAATGAATACCTCGACGACGCCTACGACCCCCAGGGGCCGCGCGTCCCGCGCTTCCGGCCTCGCAAGCGCAGCCAACATGCCGTTCTCGATGAAATCGCCCAGCACAACCCCTTGCAAGCGCTGGGCGCCGAGGAAGCTTTCAATCCCACCCTGGGCGCGTCGCGCCACGAGCGGGAATGGATCTTCACCTTCCTCGGCCCCTTCTACGAGGGCGCCTATATCAAAGATGTGGTCCGGCGCATCAAGGGCGGCAAAGAAGCCAACGTTTATGTCTGCCAGCCCCATCCTTCCCTGGATTTGGACCTGCTGGTGGCCAAACTTTACCGCCCCCGCGCTGTGCGCAACCTGCGCAACGATGCCCGTTACCGTGCCGGTCGCACCGTTCTGGACGCCGACGGCAAGGCCGTGACCAACGATAAAGAACTTCACGCCGTCCGCAAGGGTTCTTCTTACGGCAAGGAGCTTTCGCATACCTCCTGGCTGGCCTACGAATTCCGGGCTCTGGTGGCGCTCTCTGACGCCGGTTTGCCGGTTCCCCAACCCGTCACCATTGGCTCCAACGCTATCCTGATGGAATACATCGGCGAACTGGATATGCCCGCCCCGGCTCTCAACGAAACCAACCTCAACCGCGCGCAGGCTCGCCGCGTCTTTGACGAATTGGTCGACGCTATTGAACGTATGCTCGGCCTTGGCGTCATCCACGCCGACCTTTCCGCCTACAACGTACTCTTCTGGGACGACCGTCCCGTCATCATCGACTTCCCCCAGGCGGTCAATCCCTGGCAAAACAAAGAAGCCTGGGATATCTTCGCTCGCGACGTGACCCGCATCTGCCAGCACTTCACAAAGTACGGCATTCATACCAACCCCATCCAAATGGCCCGTTCGATGTGGGACCGTCAAAGCCCCACCCCGCCGATGGATGCGCTGGCCATTGAACGGGAGGAAGCTGGTGAACAACTCTAGTCGCCGGGCGGCCCTTGTTTACTACATCATTGAAGGCGCTTCGGCGCTCGCCTACGCGGCCATGTTCACCCCCATGACGGTTTACCTCGTGCAGACCGTCAAACTAGATCCCCTCCAGTTGGTCCTCATCGGCACCGTACTGGAGGGGTCGATCCTGCTCTTCGAGGTGCCCACCGGCGTGGTAGCCGACACCTTCAGCCGCCGCCTGTCGGTTATCATCGGCACGCTTATCAGCGGCGTGGGATTCATCATCATGGGCGCCATCCCCATTTTCTGGGCCATCCTCCTGGGTAACATCCTTTGGGGCTTCGGCTACACCTTCACCAGCGGCGCCACCGAGGCCTGGCTGGCGGGCGAGGTCGGCGAGGAGAAAGTCAGCGGTGTTTACGTCAAATCTGGGCAGATCAATCGCGTGCTCAGCCTCATCGGCATGCCTCTCAGCGCTGTGCTGGCAACCCTCTGGCTGCCGTTGCCCATCTTGATCGGTGGCGCGATCATCTTTGCCATCGGCCTGTTCTTGCTAATCGCCATGCCCGAAACAGCCTTCACACCTCGCCCCCGTGAAAAAACCTTGGGCGGCAACTTGAAAGACATGGGAGTCACCCTAAAAGCCGGTCTGGCGGTCATCCGTCGCCGCCCCATCCTGGCGGCCCTGCTGGTGGTCGAGCTGTTCATCGGCGCGGCCTCCGAGGGTTTCGACCGCCTGGGCGACGCCCATCTTCTCACCAACATCACCTTCCCAGCCTGGGGCAACCTGGAACCCGTGGCCTGGTTCAGCATCCTGGGTGTAACCGGTACCCTCCTGGGCATCGGTGTGACCGCCCTGGCCCAAAAACGCCTGATTGAAGCAGGAAAGGACCCTACCCGCTCGGCCCGCTACCTCCTGGTCTTGACAGCCCTCTCCACGGTCTGCGTGGCGATCTTTGCCTTCGCTCCTAATTTTGGCGTGGGCGTGACCGTGCTGCTCATTCATGGCGTACTCGGCAGTCTCATCGGCCCGTTATACAACTCCTGGCTGGTGCAGTCCACCGAGCCCGCCACCCGCGCCACGGTCATCTCCCTGGTTGGTCAATCCAACGCCCTTGGGCAAGTGGCTGGCGGCCCCGGCGTCGGCGCCATTGGCAAGCACTTTTCTATGCGCGCCGCCCTCACAGCCTCGGCCTTGCTCTCGCTGCCCATCCTGTACTTCTACAACCGAGTCGCCAAACACGGCAGCCTCAACGCCGCCCCTGCTCCCGCCATCGAGCCCGCCCCCGTGGATTAGCTCTTTCTTTCTCCTTCCCCATTTTGGCAAAATGGGGAAGACAGACTCTTCCTTCCTCCTCCCCCATTTTGTAAAAATGGGGGAGGCCGGGAGCTTTCAAGGGTAGGTTTATTATGGGTACAAAAGCCTCTGAATGTTGATTAGAATTATGTTCCCAACAGAATTCAAACAACACCAGAGGCAAACAATTAATAACACACATAGGACTTACGCAAGACGCATCAGGACCGAAGGGGACTTGAGCTGGCTGCGCAAATAGTCATCCAAGAGATCATGCTTGACGCGATAGATGGTACGTTGAGTCTCAACGGCGACTTGCTTGAGCC
>JAEXTI010000230.1 GCA_023406965.1 Chloroflexota bacterium | reverse complement strand
GCCTTCCCCGCAATCCAAGAATTGCGGGGAAGGAGAGAAAGGGAAAAAAGATGAATGCTGCGACCTGCCCTGGAAATAAAGAGTCAGGGCAGGTCTTGGGAAAAAACGAGATTTAAGCTTTACCCTTCTTGAAGGCAACGTCCAACAGCACAGCCAACACCAGCACAACACCCTTTACCAGGTATTGCACGTACGGCTGCACGTTGAGCATTTGCAAACCGGTGGTCAGGCTGGACATGATCAACGCGCCGATCAACGCGCCGAAGATCGTGCCGGAACCGCCCGTCGGAGAGGTGCCGCCCAAGATGGCGCTGGCGATGGCATCCAACTCGTAGCCTTCGCCCGCTGCAATCGTGCCATAGCCCACGTAAGAAGCCAGCACCACGCCGCCCACGCCTACGAGCAACCCCATCACCGTATAGACCATGAAGAGAGTTTTCTTGATGTTGATGCCCGAGAGGCGCGCCGCTTCACGGTTGCCGCCGATCGCATAGGTGTAGCGCCCAAAGCGAGTGTTACTGGCCACATAGGACATGAGCACCGAAGCCACTGCCAGCAGCGCCACCGGCACCTGCACGCCCTTGTATTGGTTGACCACGAACACATACACCAACACCATTGCGGAGAAGAAACCGGTCAACAGGATATCATAGGCAAAGTTCGGCACATGCACGCCATACTGGCGTTTGCGTTGCCGCCCGGTGAACATACTGAAGAACAAGAAAGCCACCACCAGCGCGCCGATAATCCACCCAACCAGGTCGGGCAAGTAGCCCTGGGCAATATAGTCGAAGCCCACCTGGTTGGCCGGGATGGTCTTGCCTTCCGTGCGCCACAGGATTAAACCGCGGGCAATGAACAGGCCGCCGAGGGTTACAATGAAAGGCGGAACACGCAGGTACGCAATGATCGCGCCTTGCAACGCCCCAAAGATGACCCCGATGATGATGCCGACGATCACAGATAAAATCGCCATCACAATGGGATTTTCAATGGGGATCGTCTGCACCCAAAAACGCGCCTGCAAGAAGGCCACCATCACCGAGACAAAACCAGCCGCCTTGCCGACCGAAAGATCGATGCCGGCGGTTACAATCACCAAGACCATACCGATGGCCAGGAACGAGGTCACCGTCATTTGGCGGAACAGGTTTGAAAAGTTCTGCGCCGACAGGAACGAGCCCTTGGTCAACACCGCAAAGAACACCCAGATACCGATCAACGCCAGGATGATCGTATAGGTTTGCATATTCTGCCGGAACCGCTTGGATAACTCTCCCAGCAGACCCAGCTCCTCATCAGGCTTTATTGTTTCAGGCGTAACAGCCATACTTCCTCCTTTGAATTTTCAACCCACCCAATAAGGTCGATCAGGCGACCCCGGTAGCCAATTTCATAATATATTCGCGAGTTGCTTCTTCAAGCTCCAGCGTCGGGCTTGAGCGCCCTCCACACATCACCATGATCCGATCACTCATTCCCAGCACCTCTTCCAGGTCGCTGGAAATCATGATGATGGACACGCCTTTCTCGGCCAGATCGTTCATCAACTTATAAATTTCAAACTTTGCCCCAACATCAATACCCCGGGTAGGATCATCCATGATCAACACCTTGGGATTTGAAAGCAGCCACTTGGCAATAACCACCTTTTGCTGGTTGCCACCCGATAAGGTCTCGGCCTCAACATCCAGGTTGGGTGCTTTAATCGCCAGGTTCTTGGCTTGCTGGCTGGCGGCAGAATACTCGGCGTCACTGTTAATCCGGAAGAACGCCGCAAATTTATCCAGGTTGGGCAGCGACACATTCTTTAAGATGGTCTGGATCAACACCAGACCCTGACGTTTGCGGTCTTCGGGCACCAGGCTGATTCCCTGCAACATGGCTTCATGCGCGCTGTTGATTTTTAACTCTTTCCCTTCCAACACAATGGAGCCCTGGGTGATCTTTGCGTATTCACCAAAGATGGTCGTCACCAGTTCGGTGCGCCCCGAGCCCATCAGGCCCGCAATTCCCAGGATTTCGCCCTTGCGTAGTTGGAGATTGACCCCTTTCAGCACCTCGCGGCTCGAGTCTAATGGGTCAGTAGCGTGCAGATTTTTGACCTCAAAAATTACTTCTCCGGGGTGGCTTTCGCGCTTGGGGAAGCGCTCTTTCATTTCCCGTCCCACCATATAACGCACCAGGTCTTCCTGGGTCAGCTCGCTGGTCGGTTTCGAAATGATCGTTTTTCCATCGCGCAGCACGGTCACCGAGTCGGTGATCCGGAAGAATTCGTTTAATTTATGGGAAATATAGATGCAGGTCACGCCGTGACTCTTCAGCGTTTCCAAAATCTCCATCAACTTTTCGATCTCGGCTTCATTCAAAGCGCTGGTCGGCTCGTCCAGAATCAAGATTTTTGCATTTTCGGAGAGCGCCTTGGCAATCTCCACCATCTGCATCTTGCCAACACCCAGCTCTTTCACCGGCACCTGGGGTACCACGTCCAGTTTGTATTTGGTCAAAATTTCTCGGGTGTCGGAATACACTTTATTCCAGTTGATCAGCCCGGCTTCGGTTGGCTCTTTGCCCAAATAGACGTTCTCGCCCACGGTCATGTTCGGCACCAGGGTCAGTTCCTGGTACACGATGGCGATACCATCTTTCATGGCCTGTTGGATCGCCCCTTCTCCCAGCTTTAACTCCAGGCCGTCATACAGGATCGTCCCTTCGTATGTACCGTAGGGGTAGACCCCAGACAGAATTTTCATCAGGGTCGACTTTCCCGCGCCGTTTTCACCGCACAAGCCGTGAATCTCGCCGCGCTTGATCTGCATCGACACATCATTCAGCGCGACCACGCCGGGGAACGTCTTTGTTACATTGCGAATATCAAGGATAATATCATCGCTCACGGAATGCTCCTTCATCAGCCAGGCTTTCTGCTGACCGACGTGCTAGAAGTTTCCATTCATCTGTAATGACTCAGGTGAAAGAACCGAGTAACCACTCGATTATTTATTATATAGGATTGTATCCAAAATAAGGTACAACTATTTTCTAAGAGTTTGCAAAAGGGGGTCTACGAGAGCCGCAGACCCCCTTTTGACTTAGCTGTTCGACTTCTTAGCGTCTAAAGCCGAACTCGGGGGATTGCCTTTCGGCTCAAACCCTAGGGTTTCGGGGGCTTGTCAGCATCCGGGATGTCGCGATAGACATCGTCGTAGGGCTGGAAGCCGCTCTTGACCACCAGGTCATACAGGTTTTCTGCGTTGACTTGCTGAACCTCGAGGAACAAGCAAGGAACCTCACCCTGATAGGCGGGATCGTTGGTCAGCTCGGCCATGGTGTAGTTGGCCAGGCCGGGAACCGTGCCGCCCTTGAGCAGGGTGTCGAGGGTTTCGACAGCCAACGGGGACAGGTTGCGGATGTCTTTGAGGATCGAGACGGTCAATTCGCCGCGCACGATGCTGTTCGAGCCATCGGCCGTGGCGTCCTGGCCCGAGATCGGCACGACACCAGCCAGACCCTGGGCTTTCATGGCCTGCAAGGCGCCCAAAGCGGTACCGTCATTCGAAGCCACCACCGCGTCGATATCATTGCCGGCGGCCGTGAGGATGTTCTCCATCAGCTTGAGAGCGTTGGCAGCATCCCAGTTGTCAACCCACTGGTCGGCAACCACTTCGATCTTGTCTTCGTACTTGGCGAGGATTTCATCCTGGCCCTTGCGGAACAGGATCGCGTTGTTGTCGGTCGGGGAGCCGCCCAACTTCACCAGGCGAACCTTGCCGTTCTTGGCCACGTCCCAATTCTCGATGTCGATGGCCTTCATCACGCCGTCCGCCTGCTGGCGGCCAACTTCCACGTTGTTGAAGGACAGGTAAGCGGCGAT
>JAEXTI010000440.1 GCA_023406965.1 Chloroflexota bacterium | reverse complement strand
GGCTTCGCCCCACCAAACACCACAAATTCGGCCTCTTTCCCCAAAGGGCTGAGCAGTAACGACTGAACGATTTAGTCATAGGTGGTAGAGACCCGAACAAATGTGGAAATTTTCCTCAACCTCTGAGTGCTAAGATATTTTTTGAAGGAGCAATAGAATGGAAAAAGCCGAGAAATTTACGGTGATTGGGGCGGGCCACGGCGGAAAAGCAATGGCGGCTCACCTGGCCTTGATGGGGGCGGACGTTGCGCTGTGGAACCGGACATTTGAGCATATCGAGATCATGAAAAAACGCGGGGGCATCGAATTGGACAGCGGCGAAAACGGGCCGCGCGGGTTTGGCGAGCTTTCTCTGGTCACCTCAGATATTGCCGAAGCCGTTGCTCATGCCCAGGTGATTATGGTCGTGCTGCCTTCTTCGGCGCACGCCGATATTGCAAAAATCACCGCGCCTCACTTGAAGGACGGCCAGATCGTAATTTTGCACCCTGGGCGAACCCTGGGAGCAATTGAGTTCATGAAGGTGGTCCGCGACAGCGGTTGTACTGCCGATATCACGGTGGCGGAAGCGGAAACGTTTATCTATGCCAGCCGCTCCGATGGTCCCGCCCAGGCGCGTATTTTCCGCATCAAAGAAGCTGTGCCGCTGGCGGCGCTGCCTTCCATCCGCAACGAAAGGGTTCTAAAAGCCATCGAGCACGCCTACCCGCAGTTCATCGACGGGGTGGACGTGTTGCACACCGGCTTGAACAACATGGGCGCTATCTTCCACCCGGCCCTGACTCTGCTCAACGCCGGCTGGATCGAAGCCACCCACGGCGATTACCAGTTCTACATCGATGGGGTCACCCCTTCGGTGGCCCGCGTGCTGGAGGTGCTGGACCGCGAGCGGGTGACGGTGGCGTCTTCGGTGGGCATTCGCGCGCGCACCTCGCTGGAGTGGTTAAAGCTGGCTTATGACACCAGCGGCGAGGATTTGCATGAAGCCATTCACAACCAGCCCGGCTACTACGGCATTAAAGCCCCGGCCACGCTCAATCACCGCTATATTTTCGAGGATGTGCCGATGAGCCTGGTACCGATTGCCTCGTTGGGCATGCGCTATGGCGTGTCGGTGCGCGGGATGGAAAGCATCATCCGCCTGGGCAGCATCATTCACCGCACCGATTACTGGCGGCGCGGGCGCACCGTGGAGAGGCTGGGATTGGAGCAGTGGAGCGTGAGCGAACTGACCCAATTTGTGAAAGAAGGAAGAATCGAATAAGCGGGTGGGTTTAGGGAGGGTAGTAAACGCATCTTCTGTCTGATAGTGACGAGTTTGGTCGAGAAGAATCAAGAACCCATGTCATTGCGAACGAGGCTTTGAGAGTGAAGCAATCTCGCCATGAATCTGGGCGAAAAAGTGATTTCACAACGATAAAACGAGATTGCTTCGCCCCTCCGCTGAGCCTTCGGGGTTTGCGATGACATGTTTTTGGCCACTTATAGCTACTCACCAAAGTTGGAAAAGTTCCCGATTTTGAAGTGTTTGCGGCGGTGAAGCCGCCGCAAACACCTTAAAATGCGGCGCCTACCACGGTAACTCCCAAAGAGTCTAGAAATGCCCCTGATAAAAACTTCGCATAAATGTATAATTAGTATGATATGGATTCGAATTTTGCCGGTGGGCGAAAATACTCATTCTCGTGGGGCCTGTTGGGAGACGTCGAGTTGGGGCGTCCTAACCTGGGCGCGAATACCCATCTCTCTGTTTATCGCCTGATGCAGTTCACATTCCGCGATATTGTTGAGCAGCGTTATGGCACCGAGGCCGTTGAAGAAGTTTTTTATGCGGCGGGAAAATTGGCCGGGGCCGAGTTTTACCGCAATGTAATTGGCAAGCCCGAGGATTTCAACCAGTTCATCATCAAAGTGCAAGAATCCTTGCGTGAGTTCAACATGGGTATTTTGCGCGTGGAAAAGACTGATTTGGAAAACCACGAGTTCACTTTGACCGTCTCAGAAGACCTGGATTGCTCTGGGCTGCCCGTTACGGGCAATGAGGTTTGCACGTATGACGAGGGTTTTCTGGCGGCGTTGCTGGAAGGATACTTGGGCTCACCCATTCAGGTGAAAGAGATCGATTGCTGGAGCACCGGGGACCGCACCTGCCGATTTGATGCTCGAAGAAGCAAATAAGCTGCTGGTTCAACTGAAAATTGGATAAACGAAAGAAACGGTGAATAATTTCTCATGTGCGCCGAAACTATCGACCGGCCTACGGATGACACCATTCAGATTTTGCTGGACGTTCTGAACAAAGGAACGCCGGTTGCTGTTTCGGAGGAATTATCGGCGAAACCGGAGTATCAGGAACTGATGGCCCACCTGGCGGAATTGCGCCAGTTTTTACTGGCGCTTTCCAATGGGGACCTGTCCCAAGACCTGACCTTGAAAGGACCCATTGCCGGCAGTCTGAAGAATCTTCAGGCCAACCTGCGCCATTTGACCTGGCAAACACAAAAAATTGCCGAGGGCGACTTTAGCCAGCGGGTTGATTTTCTGGGGGATTTCTCCGCTGCTTTCAACCAGATGGCGATCAAGCTGGAGGAGGCGCGTAGAAGCCAAATCGAGATTGATCGTGCCATCCGCGAAAGCGAAGCCCGCTATCGCGCGTTGGTAGATTTTCTACCAGACGGCGTTTTGGTGCATCAAGATGGGGTCGTGGTTTTTGCCAATATGGCCTTCGCCTTGCTGATGGGCGGCAAGCATCCCGAGGATGTTTGTGGAAAGAAGATGCTTGACCTGGTGCATCCTGGATCTCGTGCCGGCGCGAAAGGCCGCATGAAGCGCACATTGACGAAAGGCGAGACGATCAAGGGCATTGAGGAAAAGTTTATCCAGTTGGATGGCAACATCATTGACGTAGAGATTGCCGCTATGCCGTTTATGTACGACGGCTCTCCGGCGGTACAAAATGTCATTCGTGACATAACAGCGCTCAAGCGAGACAGGGCTGCCTTGGACGAGCAGGTGCGCTTTGAAAAAATGCTTTCGGGCCTTTCAGCGACCCTGGTCCGCTCTGGCCCTGCTGAAGTGGAGAAGGTCATTGGGGTGGGGTTGCAACAGATTTCTGAATTTTTGAATGTGGATCGGGCCATTTTATATGCCTACTTGCCTGGCTGGAGTGAATTCCGCATCATCAGTGAGTACAGCCGCCAGGGGATGAAACCCCGCGTAGTGATGTTGGAAAGTTCGGTTATTCCCTGGCTGTATGACAAATTTAATCGTGGCGAAATTGTTGTCTACGAAGATGTACGGATGCTGTC
>JAEXTI010000129.1 GCA_023406965.1 Chloroflexota bacterium | reverse complement strand
GCCCTCGTCAGGACACCGGAGGGGCGGGAAAACTCACGAATTCAGTGAGTAGACACGAGGTTTTTAGAACAAGAATCCATGATGCGTTTCCCCTGGCGTGGAACCTGCTACAGCTATTTCCAGAGGGCCGAATATGGTATGTATGGGTGTGGTAGAATCGGCGCATGAGTATTGGTATGAAAAGTCGCAGTCCTTTGGTTCTGCTCCGCTGGATCTCGGTGGGGTTGATCTTGGTGGCAATGGTTCTGACGGTGACTCAACTGGCGTGGTACAGCCGGATCCGTTCTAACTTCCCGCCGGGCATGGTCATTGCCGGAATACCGGTGGGAGGGCTGGATACCTCGCAAGCCGCACAGCGCCTGCTGACAGCGTATACGACTGTGCCGGTCGAGGCTCGTTATCGTGACGCGGTTTTCCAGATTAAACCTGGGGTGGTCGGTTTTGAGTTAAATATAGAAGCCATGATGACCGCCGCCGACCAGGAGCGGGTGCGCCAGCCATTTTGGGAAGGCTTTTGGGATTATCTATGGAACCAGATTCCCGAACCATCTTCAGTTCCGTTGATCTCAACCATTTCGGAAGATCGCCTGCGTCAGTACCTTGAAGATGAAATTGTATCCCGCTATGACCAATTACCGACCGCGGCGATGCCGGTGGCGGGCAGTGTCAACTTCCAGCAAGGGCAGGCCGGC
Source organism: Chloroflexota bacterium (assembly GCA_023406965.1). Next base: position 2,090 of record JAEXTI010000129.1, on the reverse strand, counting down.
ACGCAATTGGATATCGAACGGGCGGTGATTTTAATCAGCGACGCGTTCCGCTCGCCCAGCGCCCGCCAGGTGAACCTATCCTTCAACAAGGTGGAAGCGCCACGCCCGTCGATGGACCATCTGCGGATCCTGTTGGAGCAAATTGTCACCCTGGCGGAATTCGAAGGCGCGGTGGAGCTTTACCTGAACGATTTGCAGACAGGCCAGGAAGTGCATTTTGCCTACAACCAGGGGCAGATCACTACGGCGGATATTGCCTTCACGGCGGCCAGCACGATCAAGATTCCGATCATGGTGTCGACGTTTGCCAGGGTGGGGGACGACCGCCCGCCTGAAGTGGACGAGATGCTGTCGCGGATGATCGATTTTTCAGAGAACGACCCGGCGGACACGCTGATGGAAGCGGTCATTGACCCAAACACCGGCCCGCTGGAAGTGACCCGCGATTTGCAGACCCTGGGATTGAACAACACCTTCCTGGCGGGATATTTCTATGTGGGGGCGCCGCTGTTGCAGCGCTTCGATACGCCGGCCAATCAGCGCACTGATGTAGATACCGACCCGGATATGTATAACCAGACCACGGCCACCGACATGGGCTCTTTGCTAGAAGATATTTACCGTTGTTCGGAGAGCGCCGGTGGAACGTTTGCAGCGGTCTTTCCGGGGCTCATCTCCCAATCAGAGTGCCAGGCAATGGTGAACTTGCTGGCCAAGAACAAGCTGGGTGTGCTGCTGGAGCGCGGCTTGCCCGAAGGCACCCGGATTGCTCACAAACACGGCTGGGTGATCGAGGCGCGGGACGGGCTGATGCATACGATTTCCGACGCCGGCGTTGTGTACACGCCCGGTGGAAATTACGTTTTGACTTTGTATATGTACCATCCCGTGCAGTTGCTATGGGACCCGGCCAACGAACTGGCGGGCACCATTTCGGAAGCAGTTTATAACTATTTCAATCAGGCCAGCCCGTAAAAACCTATCCAAAAATTATTGGGGAGATTCACAGTTTTGGGATGTGAGAGCGGCTGAAGCCGCTCTCACATCCCAAAATGCGAAATCTAGCCCTGCAGGAAGGTCTGACGCAGCTTGGGGATGAATTCTTCCGCGGGGAGGTTTAACGCGGCGCAAACCTCGGCTTGCAGGGCTTCCAGGGCGGGCACGCTGGCGGTGATGCGGGCCTCGTCGAAAGCGTAACGGTGGCGCAGCGCAGTGATGCGTTCGTCGAGCGTTACCAACCGCGACCCTTCAATGAGCTTGTCGGCAAGGTGGACCAGTTTTTGCTCCCAGGTGGAAGGGCGCAGGGTATCTTGGGTGAGGCAGAAGAGCGGGTGGCGGCGGGTGATTTCGGCCAGAACGGGCTCGCCGCGATCGGCCAACATGCGCGCGCCCAGTTCGCCGTGATGCATACGCTGCTCGGGGGGCTTTTCCAGACTCTTGATCTTGGCGAGGTCGTGCAGCAGCCCGCCGCGGTGCGCCAGGAGCGGGTCTACGCTTTGCCCTGCGGCACGCAGCCAAACTGCCAGGATGTAAGCCGTGGCGGCTACACTGTGAATGTGACCCAGGAGGGAATGAGAGACCGGCTGTTCGAGCAACCAGGCCAGACAGGTGCGATAATCGGGCAGGGTTTGGGTTTGCAACGCTGCGGGCAGATCGGTGAGGGTGGTGACTTCCAGGGTGTAAAGGGGCAGCGCGCCGGGGGCGAGTTTGCCGGCAGGGTTGAACCAGACGGCGTTCCAACCGGCCTGAGTTGCGCCGAGGACGTCGGCGCGGTAATCATCGCCGATCATGGCAATTTGATCGGGTTTCGCACCGAGCACCCCGGCCAGAGAAGTGAAGAATGCCGGGGTGGGCTTGCGGCTGCCCAATTCGGCGGCGGTGAAGATGGAGTGGAAGAAGTTGGCCAGCCCAACACGCTCAAGGGCCTGGCGCACCTGGCGGGAGCGCGAGTCACCGGCGTTGGTGGCAACCACCAGCCGGTAATGCTCGGACAGCGCGGAAAGGGCTTGCGCCGCGCCTTCCACGGCCTCGACCTGGGGCCAGGATGCCATGGGGCCGGAATACTCGGGGAAGACACGCATGAGCGTGTC
>JAEXTI010000122.1 GCA_023406965.1 Chloroflexota bacterium | reverse complement strand
AAGGGCCGAGAAGTGACCCCAACGGGTGAGCGCGCTGTTGACACGCTCGAATACACCGATGTTGAAGTTCGGCGGGTCATGGAAATGGCCTTCTCCCTGGCGGCCGGTCGCCGCAAAATGGTCACCTCTGTCGACAAAGCTAACGTCTTGGAAAGCTCTCGTTTGTGGCGCAAAATCGCCATGGAAGTCGGCGCTGCGCACCCAGAGATCACCCTCAACCACGTCCTGGTGGATACTGCCTCCATGCGTCTGGTAACCCACCCCTCCAGCTTTGACGTGATCGTCACCGAGAACATGTTTGGCGACATTCTCACTGATGAAGCCTCCGTCCTGGCCGGCTCGATGGGTATGCTCCCCTCTGCCTCTTTGGGTGTGAACACTCCTGGTCTGTTCGAACCGATCCACGGATCGGCTCCCGATATCGCCGGGAAGGGCATTGCCAACCCCATCGGCACCATCCTAAGCACGGCTTTGATGCTGCGTTACTCCTTCCAGCAGGAAGCCGCCGCGGCTCGCCTGGAAGCCGCCGTGGATCAGGTCATCACCGCCGGCAAGGTCACCGGTGACTTGGGTGGTAACCTGAACACAACCGCCGTGACCGACGAAATCATTGCTCGCTTGTAAAATCTTTCCTCTAAAGGAGTTTTCTTCATGGCCCCCAACAATATTAAGTATATTTGGATGAATGGCGAACTGGTTGAGGCTGAAAAAGCGACCGTCAGCTTCCTGGCCTCCGGGCTGCATTATGGCCTGGGCGTTTTCGAAGGCATCCGCGCCTACAACACAGACAAAGGCCCTGCAGTTTTCCGGCTGCGCGACCACATGGTTCGGCTATTGCAATCCGCCCATATCATGGGTTTTCCCAAACTGCCTTATTCCCTGGACACCCTGATGGCTGCCGTCCGCGAGACGATCCGCGCCAATGACCTGACGGATTGCTACATCCGTCCACATATTTATCTCAATGGCGACCTGCCCGCCCTCAACATCGACCGCAACTCCAGCCATATTGGCATTGCCGCCTGGGCCTGGGGCACGTATCTTGGTGAAGGCGCACTGGAAAAAGGGGTTCGCGCCAATATCTCGTCCTTCACCCGTCACCACGCGAATGTGATGATGACCAAAGCAAAAACCGCTGGCAATTATGTTAACAGCGCGCTTGCGAAAACTGAATCAATTCGCGCCGGCTACGATGAAGCTATCTTGCTCGATCCTCAAGGATTTGTGGCTGAATGCACCGGTGAAAACCTCCTCGTCGTCCGCAAGGGTAAACTTTATACTACGCCGACCAGCAGCATTCTAGAGGGCATCACTCGCGACTCACTCCTTACCCTGGTCAACCAGATGGGCTATTCCGTGGTCGAGCAGCTCATTTCCCGCGACCAGCTTTACATCGCTGATGAGGTCTTCGTGTGTGGCACTGCCGCCGAAATCGTGGCAGTCAACGAGATTGATGGTCGTGCCATAGGCACGGGAAGCATGGGCCCCATCACTCGCCTGATCCAGCAAGCCTTCTTCTCGACCTTACGTGGCAAACACCCTCTCTCTGCCGGTTGGCTGGATTACGTCAACCCATGAGCATGCGCATTGCCTTCCAGGGAGAATCCGGCGCCTACTCAGAAGCTGCTGCTCTTGAACACTTCGGTTTGGATGCAGAAACCCTCCCTTGCGAAAGCTTTGACCTCGTTTTTCAAGCCGTCGGCGCAGGTGACTGCGCCGTCGGTTTGATCCCAATTGAGAACTCCCTGGCTGGAAGCATTCATCGCAACTACGACCTATTGCTCCGGAACGATTTGTGGGTGATTGGCGAGCACTACTTGCCTATCCATCACTGCCTTATCACCATACCCGGTGTGCAACGTGATGAAATTAAGAAAGTCATCAGCCACCCCCAGGCCCTGGCACAATGCGACTCTTATTTGCAATCCTGGAAAGGGATTCAGATCGAACCTGTTTACGACACCGCCGGCAGCGTAAAAATGGTTCAAGCCTTGGGTAATCGTAGTGTCGCCGCCATCGCTTCACGCCGGGCGTCTGAGCTATATGGCATGGCCATCTTGGAAGAAAACATCGAGGATGACGAGAGCAACATCACTCGCTTCTTGGTCATTTCTCGTACACCGGTTGATCCAGGGTCGGATGCAAAGACATCGATTGTCTTCTCACTGGACAATCAACCAGGATCGTTGTTCAAAGCCCTCAGTGTGTTCGCTTTACGCAATATCGACCTTTCCAAGATCGAGTCTCGCCCACTGGCTGGAAAACCCTGGGAATATTTCTTCTATATCGACCTCACCGGTTCAACCGAACAGGTTCCCGTTCAACGCGCCCTCAATCACCTGGCCGAATACGCACCCATGCTGCGCGTACTCGGTTCTTACCCGCGCAGTCGTTGGAGCGGGTATAATCAAGGCCATTAAACCGCCTATGAGCACATGTAGAGGTATTCGCGGCGCTACGACCGTCTCAGCCAACACGGCGTTAGATATCCTCCAGGCAGCCAGCGAGCTACTGGAGAAGATTGTAACCGTTAACCAGGTGAGCAAGGACGATGTAGCTGCGATCATTTTCACTGCTACCCCCGACCTGAATGCGGTCTACCCGGCAGTCGCTGCCCGCCAGCTCGGCTGGACATACACCCCCTTGGTATGTACTCAGGAGATGGTAGTTCCCGGAAGCCTGTCTCAGTGCTTACGGATCCTGCTCATGTGGAATACCGAGCTGCCCCCTCAAGAAATTCACCATATTTACTTACACGGTGCGCGTGTTCTGCGCCCCGATCTGGCAGAGGAGAACGAACTATGATTATTATTATGAAACACGGCGCGACAACCGAACAGGTTGGCAACATCACTCAATACATTGAGCGTTGGGGCTGCAAGCCTCATATTTCTGCCGGCGCCGAAACCACCATTATCGGTGTCATCGGTGATGTTCGCCGTGTGGATCGTGACCAAATCGCCTTGATGGATGGCGTCGAATCCACTGTGCGCATCTTGCGACCTTACAAGCTGGTTGGTCGCGATTTCCACCCCATGAATACGCTCGTCAACGTAAATGGCGTGGTGGTGGGCGGCGAAAAGGTCGTGGTCATGGCCGGGCCGTGCGCCGTTGAGTCGCGCGAGCAGCTCATTGAAACCGCCTGGGCAGTAAAAAACGCGGGTGCAACGATGCTCCGCGGCGGAGCATATAAACCGCGCAGTTCCCCATACAGCTTCCAGGGTCTCGGCGAGGATGGCCTCAAAATATTGGCCGAAGCGCGCGATCTGACCGGCCTCCCCATCGTTACCGAGGTTATGGACCCGCAAATGATTCCTCTCCTCTCTGATTATGCTGACCTGCTACAAGTAGGCGCGCGCAACATGCAGAACTTTGCCCTTCTGGCCGCCCTTGGCAAAAACAATCGCCCTGTGCTGCTCAAACGCGGCATGATGTCTTCCATCGAAGAACTACTCATGGCCGCCGAATACATTCTTGCAAACGGTAACGACCAGGTCATTCTATGCGAGCGGGGCATCCGTACCTTTGAAACCTATACCCGCAACACCCTCGACATTAATGCCGTGCCTCTGGTCAAGCAACTCAGCCACCTACCCATGATCGTCGACCCCAGCCACGCCACCGGCAAATGGGAATTGGTCGAGCCTACCTCCCGCGCTGCTATCGCTGCCGGAGCCGATGGCCTGATTGTTGAGGTCCATCCCCGACCCGAAGAAGCTCTATCAGACGGCGCGCAGTCGCTGAAGCCCGAACGCTTTGCCCAGCTCATGCGCAACATCCAACCCATCGCTGCTGCCCTCGGACGGAGCCTGTGAGCAGTCTTTTAGAAACCCGCCTGGCGGTCATCGGACTCGGCCTGATGGGTGGGTCGCTGGCGGCCGCTCTCTCTGGCCGCTGCGCAAACGTCATTGGTTGTGATCTCGATCCGCAGGCTGTTCAAACCGCCTTGACGCGCGGTTGGATTCATGCCGGAACGCAAGACCCAATCGTCGCCGTTTCACAAGCAGATATGGTTGTCCTGGCGTCACCGGTGCGTACGATCCTCAGCCTGCTGGATGACCTCGCGCCTCATTTTCCGCCCGGCTGCGTGATTTTGGACCTGGGCAGCACAAAAACCCAGATAACAGCGAAAATGGAAGCACTTCCTGCCTCCCTCCAGCCTATAGGCGGGCACCCCATGTGTGGCAAGGAGTTTTCTGGAATTCAAGCGGCTGATCCGCTTCTTTACCGTGGACAGACTTTCATCCTCACACCGCTGGCGCGAACTTCGCATCAGGCCTTGACGCTGGCATCCGAACTGGTGGATGCTCTCGGTGCGCAGACATTAATCCTGACCCCTCAAGAAAACGACCACCTGGCTGCGCTTGCCAGCCATCTGCCGTTCCTACTTTCTGCCGGGTTGGTCGAAACAGTGCGTCAGGCCGCCCAACAAGACTCTCGTTTATGGCGGGTGACCGCCAGTGGTTACCGCGATACATCCCGCCTGGCCGCCAGCAGCGTTACCATGATGACCGATATCCTGCTGACCAATCGCGATGCGGTTATCCAGGCATTATCCGAATTCAGCGAGAATCTAAACAACCTGACCGAACTCATAAAATCTGCTCAAGAAGATGAATTGCGCGATTTGCTCTCTGCGATTCACGACTCACGCAAGGATTGGAATCGATGAACGATTGGACTATAACCCCCACCGGCCCGCTTCACGGGCGCATTCAAGTTCCCGGCGATAAATCCATCTCTCACCGCGCCTTGCTATTTGGCGCATTGGCGGACGGAACCAGCCAGATACGCGGTTTCCTGCCCGGCGGTGATTGCCTGGCAACTCAAGCCATCTTGGGCGCTCTTGGGGTTCAGGTGGATACCCACGACTCCGCCACCCTTACCGTACATGGCAAAGGGCTACGTGGGCTGCGAGCACCAACTGCCCCGCTCAACTGCGTGCGCTCCGGCACTACCATCCGTCTGCTGGCAGGCATCATGGCCGGCCAGACCTTCGACTCTATCTTAACCGGTGAAGAGCAACTTCTCAAGCGCCCCATGTCTCGCGTCGCCGAGCCTTTACGCAACATGGGAGCCGAGATTGAAACCACGGAGGGCCGCGCCCCATTGAACATCAAAGGCCGCGCCCTTCATGGCTACGCGCACAAAATGAACGTTGCCAGCGCGCAATTAAAGAGCGCATTATTATTAGCCGGTCTGTATGCCGACTCGCCCACCTCTGTATGGGAGCCGGGTCCTGCCCGCGACCACACCGAGCGCTTGCTTTCTGCAATGGGCGCTCATGTGCATACCGCCGGCCCAACCATCACCATCCACCCCGCCGAACACCTCACCCCCTTTGACCTGACCGTCCCCGGTGACATCTCCTCCGCGGCCTTCCCGCTCATCGCAGCCCTGCTCGTTCCGGGCTCACATCTGGTTATCGAAAACGTCGGCGTCAACCCCACTCGAACCGGTTTACTGGACGTCCTGTGGGCTATGGGCGCGCTGATCCAGCGAGAAAACGAACGAGTAGAGAACGGGGAACCAGTTGCCGATCTGATCGTCCAGTTCTCCGAACTGCACGGAACACATATCGAAGGCGATCTGGTGGTGCGCATGATCGATGAATTTCCCGTCCTGGCCGTCGCAGCCACCCAGGCCAGGGGCACTACGGTTTTGCGGGATGCCGCCGAATTACGCGTCAAAGAAACCGACCGCATAGCAACTGTGGTCGCAGAGTTAACCAAACTGGGTGCAAAAATTGAGGCCCTCCCCGATGGTTTTATTATTGAAGGCCCCACTCGTTTACACCCGGCTCAGGTAAATAGCCACGGAGATCACCGCCTGGCGATGTCCTTGACGGTGGCAGGCCTGACGACTGTACAACCCTTGACGGTCACAAACGCAGCCTGCGCCTCCGACTCCTTCCCCGGTTTCCTCAAGGTCATGCATCATGCCGGAGTCGATGTCGCTTAGCGGTCGCACCCAAATGGTGGGGGTCATGGGTTGGCCTGTGGAACACAGCCTCTCGCCCCAAATGCACAATGCCGCATTCGCCGCCCTCAATATGGATTGGTGCTACGTCCCTCTGCATGTGCATCCCGATCAGATCGCAAAGGCAGTGCGCGGGCTGGCGGCACTGGGTTTCCGTGGCGCCAACGCCACCATCCCGCACAAGCAAGCGCTTCTCCCTTGTTTGAATTGGATCGATCCGCCGGCACAAAGAATCGGCGCCGCGAATACATTGGTGATTGAAGCACCCACTGAAGGCCATGAGCCGTCTCGCCTGCTCGGGTACAACACCGACGCCTATGGGATGCTGTCTGCCCTCCAATCTCATGGCCTGGTTCCGGGCAAGAACATTCACCGGGTAGTCGTGGTTGGCGCAGGCGGCGCCGCCCGCGCCGTGGTCTGGGGGCTGGCAGAAGCGGGCGTTTTTGAAATTACGCTTCTGAACCGCGATCTTACCCGCGCCCAAACGCTTTCCGCAGAGCTCGCTCCAGCCATCTGCCATCCCCTGCCCTTCACGGACGAAACTCTGGTTGAGTCCGTTCGCAATGCCGACTTGTTAATCAACACCACTCCGTTGGGCATGTGGCCCCACCCTGAAGCCTCCATTTGGCCAGATTCGACTCCACTGCCATCCAATCTGGCTGTATTCGATCTGGTTTATAATCCCCTGGAGACTCGCCTGTTAGCCCAAGCCCGCCAGGCCGGTTCCTTGCCGGTGGATGGGCTGGAAATGCTCGTCCACCAAGGCGCGCTCTCTTTCAAACTCTGGACAGGCGGAGATGCCCCCGTGGACGTCATGCGCGCCGCCTGCTTACAATCTCTGAGGTAACCCTATGCTCCGAATGACCACTGCCGGCGAATCGCACGGCCCCTGCCTGATAGCCGTTATCGAAGGCCTCCCGGCCGGAATTGCCCTCGATCTGGATGCCGTCAACCACCAACTCGCACGCCGCCAACAAGGCTATGGCCGAAATTACCGCCAGAAAATCGAGCAAGACCGCGTCGAGGTTCTGGGTGGACTGGTTTATGGGCAAACCATCGGCGCGCCCCTGGCCTT
>JAEXTI010000075.1 GCA_023406965.1 Chloroflexota bacterium | reverse complement strand
TTGCATGTGGAATGGATCCATTCGGTGGTGCTGGATGGAAAGCCTGGGCGCATCCTCGACCTGGGCTGCGGACCGGGGTTGTATGCGGGGCGGCTGGCGCGAAAGGGGCACTCGGCTGTAGGTGTTGATTATGCTCCTGCGGCGGTGGCTTATGCCCGTGAACAGACGCAGGGGTTGGATTGCCGGTTCACGCAGGCGGATATCCGCGAGGCGGACTATGGCAGCGGGTATGATCTGGTGATGCAAATTTTTGGCGAGATTAACGTGTTCAAGCCGGGGGATGCGCGCTTGATTTTGAACAAAGCCCGGGAGGCACTGAGGCCCGGCGGCAGGCTGCTGCTAGAGGCGGCATATTACGAACTGGCGGTAGCTGTAGGAAAGGAACCCAGCACCTGGTTCACAGCAAAGAGCGGGTTGTTCAGCGAAAGACCGCATTTGGGCCTGGAAGAGCACTTTTGGGATGCCGAGCGAGAAGCTGCCACTATTCGCTACTATATTGTAGATGCGGAATCGGGTGAGGTGACGCGCTACGCGCAGTCGATGCAGGCTTATCGTGAAGAAAATTACCGGACACTCTTTGCCGAATGCGGTTTTGAGTTGGAGGTGCTGCCTGGGTTGGCGATGAAACCGGGCGACACGCCTCACCCTGAATACTGCGCCTTGTTGGGGCGAGCGAAAGGATGAGAAATGGAACGCAAAGCCGAGATGCCCAAGGAGTTGTTGGATAAACTCTCGGGGCAACCACTGCTGACGGCGCTGATTGAGTTCAACCAGTTGAAGAGTCTATACAGGCAAGGCTGGCTGCGGCGGGGAATTCCTCGGGAGCAGTGCGAGTCGGTGGCGGAGCACATTTTTGGCATGACCTGGCTGGCCTGGCTGGTGATGGATGCGGGGTTGACCGAGGAGGTGAACCGCGAGCGGGTGCTGCGCATGGTTCTGGCGCATGAGGTGGGCGAGATTTACGCGGGGGATATGATCCCGGCGGATGGAGTTGAGCCGGGTGAGAAACAGCGCCTGGAGCGCGAGTCGGCGCAGCGCGTGGCGGGCAAGTTGGCTGGGGGAGAGGATATCCTGGCGCTGTGGGAGGAGTTTGAGGCGGGAAGCACACCCGAGGCGCGCCTGGTGCGGCAATTGGACCGGCTGGAGATGGCTTTGCAGGCAGCACAGTATCGGGCTGGTGGCGCCGAGGAGATGGATGAATTTTTCGCTTCGGCGCGACGATCTATCACCTATGAAGGTTTGCTGGCATTGCTGACAGAAATTGAAGCGGTATAACAGATTTGCAAAGTCGCAGGCGGTGGAGGCGATTGTGAAGCGCGGGAGGGTGTTTTTTGGTATAATCCGCCCGTGAGAAAGAACTACATGCCCACCCTCAAGCCTTATCAAACGGGCAAGCACGGAATTTGGCAAATTCAATCGAGCAGGCAATTCAACGAATCTCACGCAGAAGTTTCGCGGTGATTCGCTCGAATTGCTCTGTTTAATTAATGAAGCGCCATATTAGGGTGAGTATAATCAAATAGCAAATGAGCCATCCCCAATGATTTTTAATTGATGGGGAATCAGTGAAGGAGAAAGTGAATGAAAGATATCATCCGCGAGACGCCGAACAACTTTAGCTTGCCCCGCAGGATCACCCGGCTGGGCGAGCTGGCGTATAACCTGTGGTGGATCTGGAACCCGGATGCGCAGCGGTTGTTCATCCAAATTGACCGGCCTTTGTGGGAACGAGTTTATCACAACCCGGTGGCGTTTTTGCGCAAGGTGGAGCGCCCGCAGTTGAATGCGGTGACGAATGATCGCTATTTCCTGGACCTTTATGACCGGGTGATGCGTGAGTTTGATGCGTATATGTCGGAGGAAACTCCCTGGTTCAAGGCGCACTACCCGAAACGTGACAAAGAAATAATCGCGTACTTATCTTTTGAGTTTGGATTGCATGAGTCGCTGCCTGTTTATGCGGGCGGGTTGGGCATTCTTTCGGGAGATCACCTGAAGGAAGCCAGCGATATGGGGTTGCCCCTGGTGGGGATTGGTTTCTATTACACCCAGGGGTACTTCTCTCAAAAAATTACCGAGGACGGCTGGCAGGAAACGCGCAACTTTTTGTTGAATTACGCCGATTTGCCGGTCGTGCCGTTGGCTACGCCGGACGGGAAGCCGCTGACCATTTCAGTGACGCTGGCGGGGCGCAAGGTGAGCGCGCGGATTTTGGAAGTGCGCGTAGGGCGCATCTCTTTGTATCTACTGGATACGGATATCGATGACAATAATCCGGCTGACCGCTCGCTGACGGCGCGCTTGTATAGCAGTGATCCCGAAGTGCGCATTTCGCAAGAGATTCTGCTGGGGATTGGCGGCGTGCGAGCGCTGCGGCATTTGGGAATTGACCCGACCCTCTGGCACATGAACGAAGGTCATTCGGCATTCCTGGTTTTACAGCGGATGCGCGAGTATATGGGCGAAGGATTGGATTTCGAGACCGCCAAGCAAAAGGTGCGCGCGAGCAACGTCTTCACAACGCACACTCCCGTGCCCGCAGGCAATGATGAGTTCCCGCTGTGGCTGATTGACAAATATCTGCCGCACATCTGGGAAGAGTTGAAACTGAGCCGCGACGAGTTCATTGACCTGGCGCGCAACCAGCAGAATTGGGGCGAGACTTTCAGCATGCCGGTTCTGGCGCTGCGCTTCTCGACGAGATCGAACGGCGTTTCAGAATTGCACGGAGAGGTTTCTCGGGCCATGTGGAATAAGCTGTGGCCGGAGCGCAAGGTGAACGATGTGCCGATTACGCACATCACCAACGGCGTTCATGCGCCCACCTGGATGGCGCGACGGCTGCGCATGTTGTTCGACCGCTACCTGGGGCAGGGGTGGATGGAAACCATCGATGACCTGGAAATGTGGTCGCAGATTGAGAATGTTCCGGACAGTGAGTTGTGGGCGGTAAAACGCCATTTGAAGAATAAGCTGGTTAATTATGCGATGGAACGCGCCCGCCGCCAATGGGTGACGGGTTCAGCGCACCCTGTGCAAGTTGTGGCGGGGGGCGTGCTGCTAGAGCCGTACTCGCTGACGATTGGTTTTGCGCGGCGTTTCGCCACTTATAAGCGGGCGAATCTGATGATGCGTGACATTGACCGGCTGATCCGGTTGGTGACTAACGAGCAGATGCCTGTGCAGATTATCTTCGCAGGCAAGGCACACCCCGCCGACGAGCCTGGCAAGATGGTCATTCAGCAAGTGTACCGGGCGGTGAAAGATGCACGCTCGGGCGGGCGGTTGGTATTCCTGGAAGATTATGACATGAACATGGCCCGGCTGCTGGTTCAGGGCGTGGACGTGTGGATGAACACGCCGCGGCGCCCGAACGAGGCCTCGGGGACATCGGGAATGAAGGCGGCGATGAACGGCGCATTGAACTTCTCGGTTTTGGATGGCTGGTGGCGCGAGGGTTTCAATGGCGATAATGGCTGGTCTATTGGCGAAGAGCGCGAATACCACGATCAGAACGCGCAGGATGATGCCGACTCGCGCAGCCTGTATGACACGCTGGAAAACGAAATTGTGCCGCTGTATTATGATAAACGGTCGATGGACGGACTGCCGCATGGTTGGCTGAACAAGATGAAGGAGTCGATCCGCACATTAGCGCCCCAATTTAGCACCCGGCGGATGCTGACCGAGTATCTCGGTCAGGCTTATTTCCCGGATAAGACGGACGAAGAATAACTTGTTCGAGATCATCTTCCTAGGCACTTCGGCGTCGGCGCCTTCGGTGAGGCGAGGATTAGCGGCTCAGGTCATCAAGCACGATGAGTTTCGTTTCCTGGTGGATTGCGGCGAGGGCACGCAGCGGCAGATTTTGCAGGCTGGGATTGGCTTTCGCAACCTGAACCATATCCTGATTACCCACGGACACCTGGATCATATCCTGGGGCTGGCGGGGTTGCTTTCCACTTTCATGCGCTGGGAGTCGATTGACCATTTGAGCATTCACGGGCCACGCTCGGCGTTGGAACGGATCGATGATCTGCTGACCAAGGTGGTTCTGCGGGGGGCGACGCCGCCCATGCCGCTGGATTTGCTGCCGGTAACACCTGGGACGTTCTTTGAAGCGGATGACTTCACGGTGACGGCTTTTCCGGTGAAGCACCGCGCGTCAGAAAGCCTGGGATACCTGTTTCAGGAGAAGTCGCGGCGGCCCTTCCTGCCGGAAAAGGCCGATGCGTTGGACATTCCGCAAGGACCCTGGCGGCGCGACCTGGTGGCGGGGAAGGCGGTGACACTGCCGGACGGGCGAATGATTGACCCGGAGGAAGTGCTGGGCCCGCTGCGCACCGGCACACGCTTGGTACATGTGGGCGATACCGGGGATACCGACAGTTTGATGAGCATGGCACAGAACGCCGACGGGCTGGTGATTGAATCTACCTACCTGGAAGAGGAGCGCGACATGGCGCGGCAGTTCTCGCATCTGACGGCGCGCATGGCTGCCGAGTTGGCGGTGAAGGCCAATGTGAAGAAGCTGATGCTGACGCACGTGTCACGGCGCTACCGGGAGAAGGATATTCAAGCGGAGGCGCAGGCGGTGTTCCCCGAGGCGGTGGTGGCGCGAGATTTTGATACGTTCACCATCAAACGGGCGGAAGAAGAATAAATTTAATAGACTGAGCGGGTGACCAAATCACCCGCTCAGTCTATTAATGGGTAAGTTAATCAATAACAGCGGGGATGATTTCGTCGTGGATGAGGCTGATGCCCCATGTATCTTTGGGCGGGAGGGTGGTGGTGACGACGATCATATCCAGGCGGGGAACGACATAGATAAACTGGCCGTAGCGACCTGAGGCGTAATAGGCATCAAAATCATTGTCGACCCACCACTGGTAGCCATAGCCCACGTTGTCACCGGTTTCGACTTGAGTTTTCGTGGCGGCTTTAATCCAGGCTTCAGAGACGATTTGCATGCCGTTCCACTGGCCTTTGTTGAGATAAAGATAGCCCAGTTTAGCCATATCGCGCGCGGTGAGGTTGAGGCCCCACCCGCCGATGGGAATGCCCTGGGCGTCGTCTTCCCAGTAGTAGTCGGTGATTCCAAGGGGGCCAAAAAGGTTTAGCTCTGCGAAAGAGGGTAGATCGTTTTTGACTGCCTGATGGACGGCAGCGGAGAGAAGGTGAGAGCAACCAGAGCAATAAAGGAATTTGCTGCCCGGCTTTTCGCTCATGGGGGTGTCCATCACGTAATTGACCCAATTCTTGCTGGCGTACATGGCGCGGTAGACGGGATCACCTTCTTCCCAGTCGAGCCCGGAAGTCATGGTAAGCAGGTGGCGGAGGGTCATCTGATCCTTTTCAGGGGAGGTGGTATTGACCACCAGGTTGGGCAGCGCGTCGCGGACAGGGGTGTCGATGTTAGTGATATAACCTTGATCGACCGCGATGCCGGCGAGCGTGCTGGTGAAGCTTTTGGTCACGGAGTACATGGAGAAGCGTGTGCTGGCTTTGGTTTTGGCAAAGTAGTTTTCATGCACCAGGTAGCCGTGACGGAAGACCAGCAGGCTGGCGATGCCCATTTTCTCGGCGCGTTGGGCGGCGCGATCGAGGCGAGCGGAATCGAGGCCTTGTTCTTCTGGGGTGGAGGTGGGCCAGCCCAGAGTGGGCCAGATGCGCTCGCCTTTGACGACCGGGGCGGCGGGGACAGCGGAAAAGGTTGTGGGCGCGCAGGCGCAAAGGAGCGCAAGGAGGAGAAGGAGGGAGAGGGTGCGGGTCATGGGGGTATCTCCGGGTAATGGACTATAAAGGGTGAAGGTCACCCAAAGGAGATTATAAACCTGTTGGCGCAAGGTTGCCCTACGGCGGGGA
>JAEXTI010000048.1 GCA_023406965.1 Chloroflexota bacterium | reverse complement strand
ATGGCTTTTTGTCCCAGAACCGTATCATATGAATGGCGCAGTTCCTTGCCATCGATCGCGATTACCTGTCCGCTCGTTATCTGATTCACCGCTTGCACCCAGTCAAAAAAACAGGCCTCAAAGGCGTTCGCGTTCAATAGGCTGAATACCCGCCCAAAGGTGTCGTGTGAGGGGATCCCATTGGGTAGTTCCAGAAGCTTCTTGAACCATTCCTTTCGCGCGTTGCCAAAGTTCGCTATTTCCACCCAGTTTTCTGCTCCACAGATCACTGCGCAGATGGCGATGACTATGATATCCATCAGTTGGTGTAGCTTTTGTCGATCCAGTCGTGGATCTTCGAGTTTCGAAAAATGGACCCGTATGCTCCCTAACGGTTCTTCTGCCATGCCCTGCCTCCTTTGGTCATGGCTCCATCTTACCACCCCCTACTTTTAGTGCAATCGCCCTAAATGAGCCCTTCATTAAACTTTGCTCGAGTAGTTGCATCCATGCTATAATTTGCCTTGATGGAAACCTATATTGCAGTTGACGTTGGTGGGACTCAGTTGAGGGCGGCCTGCTATCCAAAGGGTGAAACCAAACCCCTGTTGCAGAAACGCACCAGCACGCATGGAAAAGAAGGTTCGCCTGTCGACCGGTTGTTGGACCTGATCGCTACCGTCTGGCCTGACCATGCTACGGTTAAGGCTATCGGCGTGGCGGTTCCGGGACCAACCAATCACAAGCAGGGCATTCTCTACCGTGCGCCGAATATCCCCGGTTGGGAGAATTTACCCCTGGTTCAAATCATCCAGAGCCGCTTCAACACCCGCACCGCATTAGGCAATGATGCCAACATGGCCGCGATGGGTGAATGGCGCTTTGGGGCCGCGCGCGGGCACCAGAATGTGCTTTATCTAACCATCAGCACGGGCATCGGCGCGGGCGTCATTTGCGACGACCGTCTGGTACTGGGACAGAACGGGCTGGCCACCGAGTTGGGGCACATCACCGTCATGCCGGACGGGCCGGTTTGTGGCTGCGGCCACAAAGGTCACCTGGAAGCGCTGGCTTCTGGAACGGCCATTGCGCGTTACGCCGCCGAGCAGTTGGCCAAGGGCATCCCTTCGTCATTGTCCCAAACGCCCAACCCCTCCAGTCGTGATGTAGGCATGGCAGCCGAGAACGGTGACCCGCTGGCGCGGGAAGCATTGACTCGCGCTGGCCGTTATCTGGGCTGGGCGGTTGCGGACTTCTTGCACATGTTCAACCCTTCAATCATTGTGTTGGGCGGCGGCGTTTCTCAGACCGGCCCGCTGCTCATCGAACCCATGCGCCAGGCCATGTCTGAGCGGGTCATGTCACCCGAATACTTGCACGGTTTAGCCATTGCCACCGCCGCGTTGGGAGATAACGCCGGTTTGATGGGCGCTTTGGCTTTAGCCGAAAGCGTGTCCAAATGATCTTCGCCGGCCCGCTTGCCAAGCAGAGCAGTCATTAGGTATTTAAAGAGCGGGCGCAGCCCGCTCTTTTTGTCTCTATACGTTTAACAGGAATAGGAGATATATGGTAGACGCATTGAGTTTGCCCGGGCCGATCGCCCAAAGCATCATCGAGCGCGATAGCGCTGTCATCTCTCCTTCTTACCCGCGAAGTTCGCCGCTGGTCATGGATCACGGGCGGGGTTGCGAGTTGTGGGATGTGGATGGTAACCGCTTCCTTGATTTTGCCGCCGGAATCGCGGTCGTTTCCACCGGTCACAGCCACCCCAAGGTGGTCAAGGCCATCCAGCAGCAAGCTGAGAAATTTATTCATATTTCGTCTGACTATTATCACGAGCCTTGGGTCAAGTTGGCTGAAAAACTGGCCGAAATTGCCCCCTTCGACGAGCCAGCCTCTTCCTTCATGACCAATTCGGGCACCGAGAGTGTAGAGGCTGCCATCAAGTTGGCCCGCTACCACACCGGGCGCAGCCAGTTTATTGGTTTTCTGGGCGGGTTCCACGGGCGCACCATGGGCGCGGTGACCTTCACCGCCAGCAAGCCCCACTATCACAAAGGCTTTGCCCCGTTGATGAGCGGCGTGGTGCACGTACCCTACCCCGATCCTGCTCACCCGCTGCTGCACAGTCTCCCTGGCGAAGGCTATGGTGAGACGGTGGTGCGTTATATGGAAGAAGAGATTCTCGGCAAGATCATCCCTGCCGAAGAGGTGGCTGGCATATTGATCGAACCGATCCAGGGCGAAGGCGGCTATATCGTCCCTGCGCCGGATTTCTTCCCCGCGCTGCGCAAATTGTGCGACAGGCACGGCATTTTGCTGATCGCCGATGAGGTGCAGGCCGGCATGGGCCGCACCGGCAAGTGGTGGTCCATCGAGAACTTTGGCGTCCAACCCGATATCGTCTGCGCGGCCAAAGGCATTGCTTCGGGCGTTCCACTGGGCGCCATGATCGCCCGCAAACGGATCATGACCTGGCCCAAGGGCGCCCACGGAAACACCTATGGCGGCAACCCGCTGGCCTGTGCCGCAGCCCTGGCTACCATCGACCTGATCGAAAATGGCTTCATGGAAAACGCCGGGCGCGTTGGCAAGCTGGCCCTGGAAAAGTTGAGCGAGATGGCCGGCGAGTTTGCTTCGATCGGCGATGTGCGCGGTATTGGCTTGATGATCGGCGTGGAATTCAAGAAACTGCCCCAGTCTCACAAATCTGCCGAGAAGCTGCGCGACCGTGTGGTTGATCTCGCCTTCGAGAAGGGTTTAATGCTGTTGGGTTGCGGCAAGAGTGTCATTCGCATTTCGCCGCCGCTGTGCCTGACCCCCGCTGAACTGGACGAAGGTCTCCATATCTTCGCCGAAGCCGTCCGGCAGGCGGAACTGGAAGGTTAGCCTCATGCTGCCCGATATTCGCGTTCGCCAGCGCGATTACCTGCTCGAGATTGCCCGTGCCCTCACCCAGGAGCTGGACCTGGATAAGCTCTTGGGGCGCATTTTGCGCATCTCCATTGAGATGCTGGTGGGGCAGGCCGGGCTGATTGCGTTGCGCGCCGAGGGTGGCGGCTGGCGGGTGGTGGTCTCGCAGAGCATTCCGGCAGGGTTCTTGCGTGAGGTGGAAAGCTTCCTCGACCAGATTCCCGATCACGCCGACCCGCAGGGTTTTGAACTGCCCGAAATCAGCCGCTTGTTTAACGAGCTGGCGCGCAGCGCATCTTTTGGCCTGTTGACCGGATTGGGGCTGCCGCTGGTGGCGCGCGGGCGGGTGGTGGGCATCATCTTGCTGTTTCGGGCCTACGTCAATAGTTTTTCGTCGAATGACAACACCCTCTTAAGCAGTTTTGCCAACCAGGCGGCCATTGCGGTTCAGAATGCTCAGCTTTATACCCAAACTAACCAGGAAAAGAGCCGCACCAACGCCCTGCTCGACTCGCTAGCCGACGGAATCCTCATCCTTTCCCCTGACCACCATGTAGAGCGGGTTAATCCAGCAATGGCGCGCATTTTGAACCTTCCCGTCGAGGCTATCCTCGAACGGCACCACGAGGAAATTGTCCGTTGGGCTAAACCGCCCAGTGGACCCACCCTGGAGCAGGCCGAAGCCGACGGCTGGCCTCTCACCCAGCACGCTCACCTTTATATTGAGGGTGACCTGCTGCGCAACGGAGATCAGCCGCCCCTGCCTGTGGGCATCACCTACACGCCGCTCTTTTCCGAAGAAGATCGCCTGCTGAACATCATTGCCACCGTGCGCGATATCACGAAGTTCCGCCAGGCAGACGAGCTGAAGAGCACCTTCATTTCCATTATCAGCCACGAGTTGAAGACCCCCGTGGCCTTGATCAAGGGCTACGTCAGTACGCTGCGTCGCGAAGACGCAGAATGGGATCCCGAGATCGTGCAGGACAGTCTGGCGGTCATCGAGGAAGAGTCGGACCGCCTGGCAGAGTTGATCGAAAACTTGCTAGATGCATCTCGCTTGCAGGCCGGCGGATTGGCCCTCAAACGCTCAGACGTCAACCTGCATGCCCTGGCCCAGCGGGTGGCCGAGCGAATGCAAACCCAGACTCAATCCCACACCATCACGGTTGATTTCCCCGAGTTCTTCCCCATCATTCTGGGAGACGAGAATCGCATCCAGCAGGTGCTGACCAACCTGATCGGCAACGCTGTCAAATACGCCCCCGGCGGTGAAATCCGCCTGAGCGGTGAGGTGCGCCCCGAGATGGTCATTGTGTGCGTCAGCGACCAGGGGCCGGGCATTGCCGCCGAAGACATCCCGCATGTCTTTGACCGCTTCTATCGTTCACCGGAAATGGCCCGCCAGACCAAGGGGGCCGGGTTGGGCCTGTACCTGACCCGTGCTATCGTCGAGGCGCATGGCGGGCGCATCTGGGTAGACACCGTGCCGGGGCAGGGCGCGCGCTTCTGCTTCTCGCTGCCCAGAGACTCGGCTGCTATTCTGGTATAATCGACCCAACTTCTCAGCCAGGGGCAGGGAGTTTTCCTTGCCCGCTGAGTCATTTTGTCTGTTGAGGATGTATCATGGCCAAAGTTCAGATGGGCTGCCCCCGCTGCCGCCAACCTTTAATCGCCGATGTCGAGCAGTTGTTCGACGTGGATGCCGACCCCAGCGCCAAGCAACGCTTGCTGTCCGGTCAGAGCAATATGGCAGCCTGTCAGAGCTGTGGTTATCAGGGCCCGGTCAGCGTGCCGGTCGTTTACCACGACTCGAGCAAGCAACTGCTCCTGACCTATTTCCCCGCCGATTTGGGTTTGCCGGTGAACGAGCAGGAGCGTTTGGTAGGACCTTACATCACCCAGGTGATGAACCGCCTGCCCAATGAGAAACGCGGCGCCTACTTGCTCCAGCCGAGGAATATGCTCACCTTCCAGACGTTGATCGAAACGGTTCTGGAAAAAGACGGCATTACCAAAGATATGATCGAGGCTTCACAAAAACGGCTCAACCTGTTGCAGCGCCTGTTAACGATTACGACCCCCGAAAGCCGCGCCGAGGTCATCCGCCAGGACGGTGCTTTGATGGATCGCGACTTCTTCCAGATGCTGGGGCGTTTGATCGAGGCTTCCCTGTCCAGCGGCGATCAGCAATCTGCGCGGGCGTTGGCTGGGCTCCAGCAGGAAATCATTCCCCAGACCGAGTTTGGCCGCCAGATGCAGGAACAGATGAACGTCGTTCAGGCGGCGGTGCGCGAGCTGCAAGAGGCCGGTGAAAAAGGCCTCACTCGCGATATTCTCCTGGATGTGCTGATCAAGTATTCCGACAACGAGAACGTCGTGGCCAATTTGACCAGCCTGACCCGTCAAGGTATGGATTACGAGTTCTTCAACCTGCTCAGTGAACGGATCGGCGCCGCTTCGGGCGCAGACGCCGAGAAACTGACCGAGCTGCGCAAGAAACTGCTCGAATTTACCAAAGAGCTGGATTTACAGATGGAAGCGCACCTGAACCAGACCCGCGACTTGTTGGAAGAGTTGATTAAGACCCCCAACCTGGATCAGGTGCTGGGCGAGGTTCTGCCGCACCTGGATGAAGCCTTTGCCCAGGTGATGCAGAGCGAATTACAGGCTGCTCGCCAGAAGGGTGATTTGCAGCGCTCGGCCAAGATTCAGCAGATTGCCGAGGCGATTCAAAAGGCCTCCACCCCGCCAGGCGCTGAGTTGATTGAGGCGCTGTTGAGCACACAAGACGTAGAAGAGCAGCGCAAGCTGCTGAACGAGCACGCCGAAGAGATTACCCCGGAATTCTTGCAAATGCTCAACAGCCTGGCTGCCCAGATGGAAGAGGAGAACCAGCCCGAATTCCAGCAGCAGGTGCAGGAGATTTACCGCATGGCCCTGCGCATTTCCATGCAAGCTAATCTAAAGAAATAGAGACCCGAAACATAAACACAAGCCGCGCTCTCGCGCGGCTTGTGTTTATGTTTCGGCTAGATCGGGGTTTTCCAGGCGCAGCCCGTGACCGCGCACTGTGATTACATAGGTGTAATCTGGATCCAGCGCCTGCAGGCGGTCGCGTAGCCGCCGCACCAGCGCATCGAAAGCCTGCTCGGTCACGCCCACGGCTTCATTCTCGCCCCAAACTTCATCCACCAAATCCTGGCGCGAAACCACCTGCCCGCGGCGCTGTTCCAGCATTTGCAAGAGACGGAACTGCTGCACCGAGAGAGGTGGAGTTACTTCCTTGCCGCTCACCCATACACGCCGCGAGCGATTATCTAGCACCAGGCGGGTTTTGGGCAAATCCACCGGCAGCATGCCCGCTTCCAACGGCATGGTGGCATCGGAGGTCAGGTAAGTGAAATGCTGGACCAGGGCCACCTGTACCAGATCACCATCTTGCAAGATCACCGGGTCAACGATGCGCTGCCCGTTGCAGAAGGTGCCATTTTTGCTGCCCAGGTCCTCCAACTGCACCCCACCGGCTTCAACGGACAAACGGGCATGGTAGCGGGACACCTGCCGGTCGGGAATCACCAGATCGCAGTTCGCGTCGCGCCCAATTAACAGCGCACCCTCTAACAGCCAGCGTTGACCATTGAGGGGGCCGCTTTGCGCGATGAAAACAGGCAGATCGGTTGTGGCGTGCTCCATTCGTCCTCCATTACGGTATAATATAACAGAGAAATTCATATTTGGACACGGGTCAGCCAGTTTGCCGCGGACAAAACGCCGAATTTTACCGCCAGGCCTGACCCATGTCTCGTTAGTAGAAGGACGCTCTTCATGCCGGTACCCATCAAACCAGGAGAGGTACTGCGTGGTAGGTATCGCATCCGCCGGATCATCGGTCAGGGCGGAATGGGATGTATTTACCAGGCGGATGACTCTCGATTGGAAGGCAGGGTTTGCGCTCTCAAAGAAGTGGAGCACGACCGCAGTCTTCCCGCCGATCTGCTGCGCGAGGCTCGCGATCAATTTTTGCGCGAAGCCACCGTGCTGGCGCGCCTGGATCACCCCAACTTGCCCAAAGTGTCTGATTTTTTCTCGGTGGCAAGCCGCGATTACCTGGTAATGGATTTTGTGCCCGGCAAAGATCTTCGCACACTGATGATCGAGGCGCGTCAGGCGGGCAACTTCCTGGCGGAAGCCGACGTGCTTAGTTGGGCCAGCCAACTATGCGACGCGCTCAGCTATTTACACCAGCAGGACCCACCCATTCTGCACCGTGACATTAAACCAAGCAACCTCAAGGTGACTCCCTCCGGGTTGCTCAAACTGGTCGATTTTGGCCTGGTCAAACTCATGGCTCCTGGTGAAGTAACCATCACCATCTTGCAAGGGCAGGGAACGGCTCTTTACACGCCTCTCGAGCAATATGGCGGGGACAGCGGGCATACCGACGTCCGCTCCGACATTTTTGCTTTTGGCTCCACACTGTATCATCTTCTGACCAATCAATCCCCCCCGGATGCGCGCGAGCGCTTCTTGAACCCCAGTGTGTTGGTGCCGCCTCGCCAGATCAACCCGGCCATCAACCCGCGCACCGAGCGCGGCATCTTATGGGCCATGGCGCTGCATCCCGACGAGCGGCCAGAATCGATTACGCAGTTCCGCGCTGGATTGTTAGGAGATTACAATCCTGTTTCTCGACCGCTACCGGTGACCAACGGCAGCCCGCCCGCGTATTGGAAGGCCCAGCCCGAGCAGACCCTTTTGTGGGTGTCGGCGGGTTTGATGCTTTCGGGATTGTTGTTTACCTTGATCCGGTAGAAATACCCGGGTTTAATCAGACCCTAAGAAGCTGTCTGATAATTCAAATTCATGTCGCTGCGAGGAGGCTTTGCGACGAAGCAGCCTCCAATTTGGGCCTAAAAATATTGTTTGGAGGTTGCTTCGTCGCCTTCCCAAAGCCTCAGGCTCCTCGCAACGACACTCCCTTTCTATTCTATGATGTAAACCCTGAATTCTCAGACAGCCTCTTAGGGTCTAAATTTACTGATTACTGTCTGCGCGGATCGGGCTTCACCGGCTGATCCGGGCGGTCGGTGCCGCACACGCGGCAAGCCGAATCCACGTCGGCAAAGCTCACCCCGCAGTTGGGGCAGTTGTAGTAAGAATCCCAGGCTTTCTCCAGGCGCTCGCGAGCCTCGCGTTCTTCTTTCATGCGGCTCAAGTGGGCTTTCTCCAGGCTCTCGGCGGTCGCTTTAATGACCTTCCAGGCGCGCTCCTTGAGCTTGAAGTTACCCGCCACCTCGGCCAGGTCCGAGCCGTTTTCAACGGCTTGTTTGGCAGCGTTATAGATGCGGGCGGGGTCCTTGCGCCCGGTAAGCAGGCTCAGCCCCTGTCCGGCCAACCCCACCAGGTTCTTAGCCCCTTCTTTCACGGTCTCCAGCACGCCCTGGCGGGTTAGATCATTGACACGTACCTCGGTTCCATCGTCTCGAGAGGTCAGTTGCACGGTCATAGCCGTCACCGCGCCGCGGTCGGTCAGAATGCCTACCGAGGCCAGCAGCGCGTCTTCGGCGCC